>CALDKL010000182.1 GCA_937898895.1 uncultured Verrucomicrobiae bacterium
CTTCAGGCACGTCCCGACTTCGTCTACGCGCGCAGCTATGCCGCGAAATGCAAGACCGCCATCGCCAAAGGAGCCGGACCCATGAATGATCTCGAGGGCAAGCTCTCGCGCATCATCCTGCCCGAGATCAATTTCTCGGAAGCCCCTCTGGGGGATGTCCTCGACTATTTTTCAACTCGGGCACAAGAGATCACGAAGGGAGAGCTTGTCGTCAATTTCATCTACAAGGGATCCGCCGAGGACCGCACCAAGACCCTCATCACCCTCTTGCTCCGAAACGTGCCCCTGAGCGAGGCGATCCGCTATGTCGGTGAAATGAGCCATTGCCGCGTCAAATACGAACCTCACGCCGTCGTCATCGATCCGACTCCGGAACCCACCCCCGCTCCTGCTGCCACGGGAGCCTCCACTGGCACAGCCCTTCCGCCCGGAAGTCCTTTGCCGGAAGCGAGACCGTAGAATCCTTTCGAACAATCCGGAGATTCCTTCACCGCCCGCGCTGGTTTGCTTCTTGAGTTCGCCCGTTGTCATCATCACCGGAGGTCAGGGGGATCTCGCCAGGGTTCTCGGTGCCCAATTCGCCGACACAGGTGCTGTCGTCCATCGCCCGGGCCGAGCCGATCTCGACGTCCGATCAGCGAAATCGGTCTCCGATTATTTTTCTCAATTTCGACGGATCGACATTCTCGTGAACAATGCGGGGATTACGGCGGACACCCTGTTTGCCAGAATGGAAGAATCCTCCTGGGATTCCGTTCTCGACACCAACCTCAGGGGAAGCTTTCTCTGCTCGCAGGCGGCCGCGAAGGTCATGATCCGACAACGCGAGGGGCATATCGTGCAGGTTGGTTCCTACTCGGCACTTCATCCTCCGTTGGGGCAGACTGCCTATGCGGCGAGCAAGGCCGGTCTCATCGGTCTCACCAAGAGTCTTTCGAAAGAATTGGGTCCCCGCCACGTGAGGGTAAACTGCGTCCTACCGGGCTTTCTCGAGACCCGCATGACCGCTGCCCTACCCGAGGCGGTGAAACGTGGAGTCAGGGAGAGCCATGCCCTCGGGCGCTTCAATACGGTCGAGGATGCGGCTCGCTTCATCTGCTTCCTGACGACTCTCGATCACGTCTCCGGACAAGTCTTTCAACTCGACTCACGCCCCTGATCCCGAGAAGCGGAGAAACGGAGTATCGAGGGTTTCATTTGAACCTGGAGAAGAATCACGGTAG
>CALDKL010000183.1 GCA_937898895.1 uncultured Verrucomicrobiae bacterium
CGGCCGAGTGAGGACTGGAAAACGCCAGGCCCATCTTCTCCAATCGCGACGTTTCCCGGGAGGTCACCTTGTCCGACCCCGAAACGCGATGCCCCAGTCCAAGCAGGAGCGAGGCCAATCCGCTCATGCCCGACCCGGCCACGCCGATCAGATGGACGCGGAGGGGTGCGTCGCGCCGGGCAAATCGTTCGCCCCAGTGTGTGCAGAGTTCACTCATGATTCAAGCTTCTCGTCAGGCTCGCGGCAATCACTTCACAGACCTTCCCGGCGGCATCACCTCGGACCAGGGGGGAAGCAGCAGATCTCATTTTCGCAAGTTTCTGATCGTTCGATAGTAAAGAGATGATTTTACCCGAAAAATCCTCTTCATCGAGCCCCGCTTGCGGCCACAATTCGGCGGCCCCGGGAACCGAAAAGACCTCTGCGTTTCGCGTCTGGTGATCCTCGGCGGAAAAGGGATAGGGAATGAGCACCGAGGGCAATCCGTAGTAGCCCAGTTCGGTGAGAGTCGAGGCTCCGGAACGACAGACGGCGAGGTCCGCCGCCGCGAGGGCGAACTGCATCTCGGCACAGAAGCTCCGCAGCACTCCGGCTTCCGGCCGGGCATCATAGGCCGGGCGGACGAACTCGAAATCGCCCGGCCCGCTGATGTGCAGCACCTGGATCCCGGCCTGGACAAGGGCCGGGAGGCTTGCGGCGACCAGTTCGTTGACCCGGCGTGCCCCCTGGCTGCCTCCCATCACGAGGAGCGTTTTTTTTCCCGGAGTCAGGCCAAAAAACGCGAGCCCTTCTTCGCGGGACGGCTTGTTCGTGACCGAGGGGCGGAGCGGGGTGCCGACGACCTCCACTCGCTTTCCGGTCCCGAAGTGCCGCGCACAGGCATCAAAACCCACGAGAACGGTGAGGGAAAACCGCGCATTGAGCCGATTTGCCTTTCCGGGGATGGCGTTGGATTCGTGGATAAAGGTCGGCAGGCCCATCCATCTCCCCGCCGCGAGAGGGGCCGCCGAGGTGAAGCCGCCCATCCCAAGCACGGCATTTGTCCCATCCTGCCGGAGGAGACGGAGGCAGTTTCGATAGGAACGGAGAAAGGCGAGAAGAAATCCCGGCATCCGGAGTGAAAACAGACCCGGCATGGCAATGGACGGCAAACGCTCGAAGCGAAGATGGCCATAGCCTTCCGTGGCGAGGGTGTCGATCTGTTTTTCCGAGATCAGGAGCAGCGCATCCCCTCCCCCGGCGGTCCAGGCTTCTGCCACGGCGATGCCGGGGAAGAGATGCCCCCCGGTCCCTCCGCACGCGATGACGAGGCGTTTCCCGGAATAATGTAACATTTGATAACTATCGGATCTTGCGTGCTTTCACGGAGATTTCAACCTGAATCCGAAGAAGGCAGGTCCTACGCATGAGACTTGATCCATCGGACGAGCCTGAAGTCCTGCTCGGGCACTGCCTGTTGCTGCCTGATCGGGAGAGTCCTCTACGCGCACTTCGCGGTTTCAGGGAGGGGTGCTTTCCCAAGCGCCCCCCACCCTTCCAGGCACCCATTCACAAAAACCGTTTCAACCCCCCTGCACAAAAATGCACTCCAGCACCAGTGGACGGTTGCGCTTCGCCGGACTCGGGGAAACCTTCGCGACAGGACGGATTTGCCATGGTTTGATCCCCGGCTCCGCTGCCCCGAGTGCTCCCCATGAAACCCGCCCGCAACCCGGATTCGGCCATGCGCCATGCGGCCGTCGCCATTGTCCGCGAACTGCGGAACGCGGGTCACGAAGCCTGCTTCGCGGGCGGTTGCGTCCGCGACCTTCTCCGCAATGTCGCTCCCAAAGACTACGACATCGCCACGAGCGCCCGGCCGGAGGCGATCCGGGCCTTGTATCCCAAAGCCAACGCCATCGGAGCCCACTTCGGAGTGATGCTGGTTCGGCGAGCGGGATTCTCCTTTGAAATCGCCACCTTTCGCGAAGACGGCGACTACCACGACGGCCGCCGCCCCACCTCGGTGACCTTTTCCGATGCCGCCGCCGATGCAAAACGGCGCGATTTCTCCATCAACGGAATGTTTTTCGATCCGCTTGAAAATCGTGTCATCGACTACGTGGGGGGACGAAACGACCTTGCCGCCAAGCGAATCCGGGCGATTGGCTGCGCCGCAGACCGCTTCCGCGAAGACTACCTGCGCCTTCTTCGAGCGGTGCGTTTCGCGACCGTGCTGGAATTCGAAATCGAGCCAGAGACCTGGGAGGCAATCCGCGCCGCCGCCGGCCGGATCCCCGCGATCAGTCCGGAACGGATCCGCGAAGAACTCGACAAGATCTGGCTCAGTCCGCACCGACTGCGCGGCTTCGATCAGCTCGTCGAGAGCGGATTGATGGAGGCGATCCTGCCGGAGATCCTCGCCCTGCGGGGGTGCGAACAAGCCCCGCAATTCCACCCCGAAGGAGATGTCTTCGTCCACACCCGCCTGATGTTGGCTCAGCTAGCCCCGGAGGCGAGCCTCTCCCTCGTCCTCTCGGTTCTCTTTCACGACATTGCAAAACCCAAGACCTTCTCGATGGATCCCGCCGATGGCCGCATCCGTTTCCATGGTCACGAAACGCTCGG
>CALDKL010000184.1 GCA_937898895.1 uncultured Verrucomicrobiae bacterium
GCTGATTTTTAAAACGTAAAAAATACATTTTGTGCACGAATTTAGCGATCACTACGCTGGTGGCTCCCGCGTTTGTGCGGGCCTTTGTTGTAGATGGGATGAGTGACAATGCTTTCGCTGCCGACCTGAAAACTGCCTTCACTCCCCTGGGAGGGCTCGACGGCTATCGGCGCACGCTTCTCTCCTGGTTTCGTGAGGAGGCGAGAGCCTATCCCTGGCGCGGAACCTCGGATCCCTACGCGGTTTTGGTTTCTGAGTCGATGCTGCAGCAAACCCGAATTTCCACCGTGCTGGAGCGGGGCTATTTTGTCCGATGGATGCGGGCCTTCCCGGACTGGGCTGCCCTCGCCCACGCTTCGGTGGAAGAGGTGCTGAAGGGCTGGGAAGGTCTCGGATACTACAATCGGGCACGGAATTTGCAACGCACCGCCGCAAAGGTGGTGGCCGAGTTCGGTGGTCGCTTTCCCGAGGATACGGAGAGTGCGCTCGCGCTGCCTGGGGTGGGTCGATACACGGCGGGAGCCGTGCTCAGCATCGCGTTCGGAAAGCGCACGGCGGTGGTCGACGGGAATGTGGCGCGGGTGTTTTCGCGAGTCTTTGCTCTCGATGTGGCGGTGAATACCCCGGAGGGACAGCGCCGATTGTGGAGCTGGGCGGAGACTCTCGTGCCCTACGAGGCACCCGGTGATTACAATGCGGCGTTGATGGAACTCGGCCAGCGCCTCTGCAGGCCGGTGAAGCCAACCTGCGAAGAATGCCCGCTGCACGTAGCTTGCCGGGCCTTCGCGGCAGGGGCGGTGACACGGTATCCGCTGAAGCGACGGGGGCCGGGGATCACCGCGAAGGAGGAGCGAGTGGTGCTCGCCGAGCAGGACGGTCGCATTTTCCTGCGTCCCGAGACCGGGGCGAGACGGCGAGGTCTCTGGCGGCTGCCCGAGGTCTCCGGGGAGGAAGTGGAGGATTGGGAGGAACTGTTCCGCTTTGATTATCCGATCACACGATACCGGGTCACCCTGCGCGTGTTTCGGGCACCCGCCACCTGGATTCCCGCCCCCGCAGAGGTGGCTGAGGGAGGGTGGTTCCGCCGGGACTCCGCCCTGCCTCCGCTCGGAGCTCCGTATCGCAAGGCCCTGGATCGCCACCGTGACGCGACGGGCGAAGAAGCTCGGCTGCTCTGAATGGGGGGCTGCCGTGATTTCGCCGCATTGCGGCCTTGCCGCAGGCATGGAAAAACGCTAACAGAACACCGCAATGAACCGTTCCCCCGCCGATTCCCTGACCGGAGTCTTTCCGGTATTCCAAACCCCCTATTTGTCCGACGAGACGATTGACTTCGAAACGCTCGGTCGCGAGATCGAATGGCTTTTCGAACAGGGATCGGACGGCATTGTCATGGCGATGGTCTCGGAAGTGCTGCGCCTCTCCGACCGGGAACGCGGCCAGATGGCCAGGGAGGTCTGTCGCTTTGCCGACGGGAAAGGAGCCGTCGTCATCAGCGTAGGGGCGGAAAGCAGCCATCAGGCGGAAGCCCACGCCCGCCATGCCGAGGAATGTGGTGCCACCGCGCTGATGGCGATCCCTCCGGTCTCAATTGCCGTCGCCGAAGGCGAGTTGCTCACCTACTACCGCCGCCTTCTCGAGGTGGTCGCGATTCCGGTGATCGTGCAGGATGCCTCGGGCTACGTGGGTCGTCCCATGTCGATCTCCTTCCAGGCTGGATTGCTCGACGAGTTCGGGCCCGACCGGGTGCTCTTCAAACCCGAAGCCTCTCCGATCGGGCCTCGCCTTTCCGCCCTGCGCGATGCCACCAACGGCCGGGCTCGCGTTTTCGAGGGGACCGGCGGAATCGCCCTTGTCGATTCCTATCATCGCGGCATTTGCGGGACGATGCCTGGGGCGGATCTCATCACCGCGATCATCCCGCTCTGGAGGGCGCTGGCGGCGGGCGACCTTGCGGCGGCGGCTCGCATCCACGAACCTCTCAGTGCTCTCGTTTCCCTGCAGAGCAGTCTCGACGCCTTTCTCGCGGTGGAAAAACACCTGCTCTGCCGCCAGGGGGTCTTCCGGAATGAGATCGTGCGGGGACCGCGTGGATTTGTTCTCGACGAGGAGACCCGACAGGAAGTAGACCGCCTCTTTGACCGAATCAGTGAAGCCATTTCCGAAGGATGATCATCGACGTCCACAGCCACGCCTGGCCTTTTCCCTCGGCCTTCAGCGAAGATTTCATCCGCCAGGCATCCGGGGCCCGGGCCAACACCACGGTGGACATGACCGTGACCTACGAAGCCTATCGTGCCGCTGCCCCCGCAGAGACGCGGACAGTGGTATTCGGCGGCAAGGCGAAGCTCTCCGGAATCTGGGTCGAGGACGCCTACGTTGCTCAATACGTGAGTCAACACCCCGACACTTTGTTGGGATTCCTCTCTGTCGATCCCACCCAGCCGGGTTGGCAGGATGAGTTGCGTCATGGCCACGAAACGCTTCGTCTCCGAGGGGTGAAGCTCTTGCCGATGTATGCGGGATTCCGGGTCTGTGATGCTTCCCTGGAACCGCTCTGGGACTACTGTGAGGAGCATGGGCTGCCTGTGCTGATGCACACGGGGACGACCTTCGTTCGCCAGGCACCGCTCGACTGCACCTTCCCTCGCCTCATTGAACCGGTCGCGCTGAAACATCCGGAGATCCGCTTCATCCTCGCTCACCTCGGCCATCCCTGGGAAGGCGAGTGTGTCGTCACGATCCGGAAGCACCCGAATGTCTATGCCGATCTCAGTGCCCTGCACTATCGTCCGTTCCAACTCTATCAAAGTCTCATGCTGGTCCAGGAATACGGGGTGTGGGACAAGGTTCTCTTCGGTTCGGATTATCCCTTCACCACGGTGAATGCGTCGGTTGAAGGTCTTCGGAAACTCAATGCCATGCTCGAGGGGACGGCGCTGCCCCGCCTTGATCCCGCAAAGATCGACGAGGTGATTTACCGGGATACCTTCCGCATTCTGGGGTTGGAGTGAATCGGGTTCCGTGAGTGGGGCTTTGTTAGGATTTCTGAAAATAGACGTCATCCCTTGCGAACTCCATCGATCCGGATCATGTGAAAAGTGGCTCCGTCCGCCGGGGCCACCTCTAGGAGCGGGCCGACAGCGTGATATCAGGGAGGGACTCCCGACCCGGAACCCGCTGCGCCGCAGGGGCTGATATACGCCCCTTTTTGCGAAAATTTCTTGTCAGGACGGGGAACTCCGTCAATCTGGAGGATGCCTTCCCCGGTGGATATCACTGGGGGAGGGGATACGAATAAATACTGTTGGGCAATAATTTTAGAATAATACTATGGGATCACACAATTCATACCTTGGATACGTCAAACTCCCCGGAAAGGAACTTTACCACGACACGATACGTCTCGATTTCAATGCGAGAATCGAGAGTGATTGCGAGCAAACTAGATTGCGAGGATTTAGCCTTCGGATGTTCACTTTGCCCGAACCCAAAGACTTCGGAAAGCAGACACAACCCGAGATATCCGTCACCTTGACTGCCGAGCAATGGCTCGATCTGATGGACGAGATGAGACGTGTTCTCGATCAATCTGACG
>CALDKL010000185.1 GCA_937898895.1 uncultured Verrucomicrobiae bacterium
AGGGGAGGGCTCAAACCGTGGTCCCTGATCAGAAGCGCCAACGGGGGATGGCTGTTTTCTTGGGGCCCCGACGGGCCTGTCGGCAAGGGTTGGCGATGCGAGCCGCAGGCGTCCCGCCGGAGGATCGAGATGAAAAACCGGCGAAGAAACTCCGATCCGGGGTTGCCGGGAGGCACGGATGCTGGCATAGCCTTTCCCGAAGATGAGAGTGAAAACAGGAGTAGTCGGTGTCGGGGCCATCGGGAGGAATCACGCCCGTGTGTATGCGGAGCTGGAGTCGGCCGATCTGGTTGCGATTTACGATGCCAACCACGAGCACGCCCGGGCACTTGCCGCCGAATTCGGGACCGAAGCAGTCGAGACTCTCGAAGACCTCGTCGAACGGGTCGATGCGGCGTCCGTCGCCACCCCGACGGTGACCCATCGCGAAGTCGCGACCAGGCTGTTGAGCGCCAAAAAACACGTCCTCGTCGAAAAACCGATCTCCGATTCGGTCGACGACGCCAAAGCCCTCATCGACCTCGCCGCCGCGATGGGCTGTGTCCTCCAGGTGGGCCACATCGAGCGTTTCAATCCCGTGATGAGCCAGCTCGAGTCGCGTCTCGATTCGCCGAAGTTCATCGAGTGTCACCGACTTTCCCCTTTTCCGAAACGCAGCCTCGACATCGGAGTGGTCCTCGACCTCATGATCCACGACCTCGAAATCGTGCTCCATCTCGTCAATTCGCCCATCGCCTCCGTCGATGCCGTCGGCATTCCTGTCCTGACCCGTCGCGAAGACATCGCCAATGCCCGCATCCGCTTCGAGAACGGCTGTGTCGCAAACATCACCGCGAGCCGGATCAGCCCCGAAAAGATGCGCAAGATCCGCGTCTTTCAGAGCGACGCCTATCTCTCCCTCGACTACCAGGACCAGAGTGGCTGGATCTATCGCCGCGACGGCATGGAGATCGCCCGCGAAGAGGTGCAGGTGGAGCGAGATGAGCCGCTCAAATGCGAACTGGCTGCCTTTGTCGAATGTGCGGCAAAGGGGGAGCCGCCGAAGGTGAGTGGCCTCCACGGAGCCGCCGCCCTCGATGTCGCCCTCGAGATCACGCGGATGATCGAGCGCGAGGCGGGCAAGTCCTGACGCGAGAACGCGGATATGCGGTCTTGCCC
>CALDKL010000186.1 GCA_937898895.1 uncultured Verrucomicrobiae bacterium
CTCAACTCCCTCCTCTCGCCTTGAAGTTGAAAAAGATTCCTCACGAATTTTGCACGCGTATTTAGCGAACTAGAAAACCGAACGCTTGCTCGCTTTGAATTCGTTGGTAGTTTGGAAACGAACCTATGAAATGGATCGCCCCACTCGGCCTGCTCACCATGCTCCTAACGGGTGCAGCCGATGCCAATGCCCAGGTATCCTATTCGCGACGCCTCAAGGGATCTGAACTCGGCTGGGTCACCTCCAACGCGACGGGCATCGTCCGATGGGACGACGGTGGTTGGATTTTCCGGGGCAGCGGTGCCGTCGCGCGGGATTCGAGGCTGGTGTACACCTGCGCCCACGTTCTCGAGGATGATGGGACGATGGCGGCACCGGGGGATATCGAATTCCTCCGCGCCTGGCACAGTCCCTACTCCCCGAATACCGGTGATGGCGTCGCACCGCGGAGCTATCGCTACTTCACAGGCTATGCCTCCGCCGCCGCTCGCTACGGGACCGCAGACCGTCAGGCGTTTCACCTCGATTTTGTCATTCTCGTCGGATACTCCCCATTCGGATCGCCGCAGCCCTTCTATCCGGGAACTGGGGCCAGGGCAGTCGCCTCAGGAAGCTGGAAATACACCGGAGGATACCCTGCGACGATCAACTATACGGGAGCCGACGGATATTATTACCAGCATCGCACGCCCTTTTTCGACCAGCCCGCCTCAAAGAACTTCGGGACTTACTACGGTCTCAGCCGAGTCAGTACGGGTGGCGGGAACAGCGGAGGCCCCGTTTGGGTCTACGACAGCCGCCATCGGCGGTGGGGATTGGCTGCGGTGCATGTGTCAGGGACGCGCACGACGAGCGGCATCCACGTCCTCGACTCCTCCGCCCAGTCGATGGGGACGCACGCCATCGGCGATGCGAACCAATGAATAATCCCTGGCTCGGCAACGGGAAGGGGCCGGTGCTGGGGGCTGCGAGCATCCTTCTCGTGGTGGGCTTGAGCCTCATCGGGAAACGCCTCATCCAGGGAACGGGGAATCGGGACAAGGGGCCGGAATCCCTGACTTCAGGCCCTCTCGCGATCCAGGACATCGCCTCCACCGAGCCTTCGGGAAAGAGCCCCACAAGCGGGGTCGATGCGCCCCCCGCCTCCGTCGCCTCGAGGAAGTCATGGGATTCTCTCTTCCATACGGCGATCGGTCGGTTTGCCTCGGCCCGGACCTTCGAGGAGAGTCTCGCGATTTACGCAGGTCTGCGCGACCGCATTCTCTCGGACTCGGATCCGCTCGCCGCGGCGGAGGCGATTGCCTCCTTTTTGGCAGGGGGAAAAGATGCCCAAACGGGGCTCGCGTTTCTCGTCGGCAACGATGGGTTCCTCGACACCGCCCCCACCCTCCGCACTGCCCTGCTCGATTTCGTCGCCGAACTCGATGCTGCCATCGCCCTGCGTCTCGCCCGCGAGATTATGGATGCGCATACCAGCGCCGACGAATTTGCCGTGGCTCTTCGCAACCTCGCCTGGTCCCCTCTGGCCGGAAGCGGGCGCGAAACCGAAGTGGCGAGACGATTCGGCGAGTTGCTCGATCAGCAGACATGGCTTGGCCAGCCCAGTACGGGATTCCTCGAAGCCTTCGATGCCGCCGTAGCCGTGTCGGATCGTTCCTGCATCCTCGACCTGGCCAGTGTCGCCGGACTCGAGGACACCTCGGGCAATCCCGTGAGAAACGGGGTGAACGAAGCCGCCAGTCTCGCACTCGACCGTATCATGTTGCGATCTCCCGGAGAAGTCGTCGCCCTCTTCGAGGAGGATCCCTCCTTCCTCGCCCACAGGCCCGGTCAACGCGCCACTCTGCTTGCGCGGCTCGATTTGAGGAAACGGGATCAGTACGACCGCTTTCGCAACTATTTGAATGAGCCCGCCCCCTCTCCTGATGAACTGAGCTATTTCAGCAGCCTCTTCCCGAACACCACCTATAGCTATGGACACCGCCTCATCAGCCGACAAGAGACGGCTCCGTCGATCACGGAGATGCAGGAAACCGACCGTGCCTTTCTCCGCATCCTCTCCGAGGCGCGGGAGGATGGGAGCCTGCCGGACTCTCCCGCCCTGCGAACGATCCTAACAAACCTACAATCCTACGTCGCCGAAGCCGATGCCGCCGCGAGACTTCCCGCTGAGTCGGCCCCGCCGATCGGAGAAGCGGATCCCTCACCTCCGGCGCGTCCACGTCATCCGGAACGAACCGGAGCACCTGGTCGGGTCCGGATTCTTCCCTGATCCCCTTCCCCATCACCCCGCCCACTCGGGAACGCCGACGGCGATCCATCGCCCTCCCGTTTTCCGCCAGTGACTGATCCAAATCCGGCCTTTTCCGCGATCCGCGATACGAACCGTCCTCTGCCCTTTCGGACCGGTGGGATCGGGGGGCACCACCTCGAGGTCCAGCGCCATTCCGACGACCCCCGTGGCGGGATCGAGAAACAAGCCCGGGCGATCCCGACTGCGGCGCAGCCGCCGTGGTGTATCTGTCAGGATTTCGTCGAGACCGGCCTTGGCTTCTGCGAGGAGATCCGGATCACACCCGAAGAAGGCAGTGCGGCTTTTTCCCGAAGCGGTGAACCACGCTCGATGGAGTTCGAGAAACCTCCGCAGGGCGGTTTGAGCAAGGGCGCGGTCTGCGGGATCCATCTCGTGAGTGGAACGACGCGAGGTCTTCCACAGGGAGGAATCCGCCGACGCCAATCCGGCGAGGAATCCCGGCAGGACCCCGAAGACAAGGCGACGTTTCATCCGTTCATGTCTCCGTCATTCCCACCTGAATGCAACCAGAGAGATGATGGTGCCCTTTCTCTTGTCCAGAAAGATCGGCGCAGTGACATCCGTAGTGTCCCCATCACGCAATCCCTGCCACCGAAGCAATTCTTTTCCCCCCCTCCCGAATCGACCACTCATCCACGCTCGCATTCACCAGGATTCGGACCTATTTTACCCCATGAGCAACGACTACGATCCCGAAAAGACCCTCGAAGCCTACGGTTACGGCTCTTCCGGCAAGAGCACGGGCAAGACCATCGCCATCGTCCTTCTCACCCTCCTGTTCCTCGGAGCGTGCGGTGGCGCGGCGTTTGTCGGCAAACTCTGGAGCGACGAACAGTCGAAGGCACTCGACCTCGAGCAGCAGGTGAAGACCTTCACCACGCTTGTCAGTGATCTCGAGAAAAAGAATGCCGAACTCTCCTCTCTCCTCGCCGACAAACAG
>CALDKL010000187.1 GCA_937898895.1 uncultured Verrucomicrobiae bacterium
CAACTGAAGATCCTCGATTTCGGCCTCGCCAAGTTCAGCAAGACTCCCTCGGTGCAGACGATGGACCAGGAAGAGTCGGTGATGGGTTCGATTTTCTTCATGGCTCCGGAACAGTTCGAGCGCGGCGAACTCGACGTGCGCACGGATCTCTACCAGATGGGATGCGTCTACTACAACGCGCTCACCGGTCAGTATCCCTTCAACGGAGAGACCGCGCCGCAAGTGATGAACGCGCACCTGCAGCACCGCGTCATCCCACTCGAACAGGTGCGCCCCGATCTTTCGCCCTCGATCTGCCAGTGGGTCATGTGGCTCATCAACCGGGACATCAAACACCGTCCCACCGACGCCCGCGACGCACTGGCGCGCTGGCCCCGCAATCCGGAGCCACCGGGCGCGAGACCGGTCGAGGTATTGCCCATCGAGGACACGCCCCAGGTCTCGACCGGGGAGGTGACCGTGGTCCGTGCCGCAAGAGGCGCCTCGGCTCCCCCGGCCCTCCTCATCCCGGCGGACGGAAAGGGCAGTGCGCCGGTCAAGGTGACCTCATCGACCCGGGGCAGTGCTCCCGTGGCAACGGTTGTCCCCGAATCGGGAAGCCAGACCGGTCGCCTCGTGACCGGAACTCCAGCTCCCGGAGGGGTCACGGGTCGTCTCAAGAGCGGGGCTCCCGCAGGAGGCGGCGCGACTCACGCCAGTGTCGGAGGCCCCCCAAAGCCAAACGTAAAAAAGTCGCCTTCCGGCTCCGACAACAAGAAGGTCAAATGGATCGCCCTCGGCAGTGTCGTGTCCGCCGTGATCCTGTTTTCGATCTTCACCTCGATCACCAAATCCCGGGCAAAAGCACGTCAGGCTCGTCTCATCGAACTTTCCTCTGCGGAGGCCCCTACCGGAAATGCCGCCGATGTCGCCCTCGCCGTGTCTTTCCTCGCCAATCCCGATACCTCGCCGTCGCTGCGCAGCGACGCGACCAAGGTGCTCGAACGACTCGAGGGCAGCGGGATCAGCGAGAACATCCACCAGGAGATGAAAGACGCTGAGGCAGTAGCCCTGAAGATTCGCCTCGCCGACGTGCTCAAGGAGCGCAATTACTCCCCCGCCGTTCCCGATATGATCGATGCGTTCAAATCGGCGACGACCGATGACCAGCGAGTCCAGATCCTCAATGCGGTCCGCGCCGTGGCCGAACTGAAGGATGTCAAAGGCATCCTCGGGGCGCTCCATGGCGAACACACGTTGCCGGTGCGCCGCGTCTTCGAGGACACTGTCCTGGCCGTCCTGCGAAAAGGTGGCGACACCGGCCCCATCGTTGAAGAAATCCTCGGAAAAGTCTCGACCACATCCGGTAACGAACGCAAGAGCCTCTTCCGCATTCTCGGCATACTCGGGGATGAAAAAGTACGCACGCGTCTCACTTCCATCTACAACCAGAACTCCGACGATGCCTATCGGAACGATGCGCTGCTCGCCTACCTGAACTGGCCCGACCGATCCATCCTCCCCGAGGTCGAGAAACTGCTCGCCAGCGCCCCCGAAGGTCCCCATCGGATCGCGGTCGAACGCGTCTTTGTGAGGCTTTCGACCCTGCCCGGCCCTGAACCCGTGACGGAGTTGATTCCATTGTGGAAAAAATCCTTCGAGCTGATCAAAAACCCGAATGACATGCGCCGTCTTCTCGGCTCCATCGGTGAATATCCCTACCCCGAGACCCTCGCTCTCCTGAAGGAGTGGCAGAAGCATCCCACACACGGGCCGCTCGTGAAAAATTATGTCACCACTCTCGAGAAATCGATCCAGGGCATTGTTGAACTCAAGCCGGGTGGGGAGATCAAGGGCAACAAAGGCCGTGTCCGCGGAGAAGTCGGGGCCTCGATCAATTCCTTCCTTTCTTCCTACACCGGTTGGGTCTCCCCGGAGACCTGGTTCTCCTGGTACTTCAAGATGGCGGAAGCGGGCGACTATGCCGTCGAAATCGATCAGGCTACCCTTCGGGACGTGCCCAGTGAGTTCACCATCTACCTTGCTGGCCAGACTCTGCACGGCGAATCCAAGAGGACGCCCTCCCTCGAGGAATTCACGCCCGTGCGTCCGAACGGCACGGTGAAACTGGAAGCCGGAAAAATCTATATGCTGACCCTCGTGGCCGGACGAAAAATCCAACCCAGGATGATGGATATCGGCGCGATCCGACTCGTGAAACCATAACGGTTTCCGCCCGAAACCGGAAGATGGGGAACCACGGAACACTCGGAATTCACGGACAAATCAGGGTGCGGCGGAATCGAAATTCACGCATTGAGTGAACACCGCCAATATCTCTCTTCTCTCTGACTCCGTCTCTTCCGTGATTGCCTATTCCCCTTTTGGGATCATCGGCGCTCTCTGCGCTCTCCCCGATCCCCGCGGTCGCGTCCGTCCCCCCGGCGATCCCCGTCGCGGGTTTCGCTGCGGGTCGAGCCGGAGGTTCCCTCTCTCGACGAAGTCTGTGGTTGCCCCGAGGCTCCCTGGGGTGCCCCCGGCGAATTCCCCGGAGCGGTCGGTGGCGTCTGCGGGATCTCGAGATCCCGCCCGTCGGTGAGACGCATCATCGCCCCCCGGATCATGTTGCCTCGTTCCTCGCGGGACAGATTCGGATAGTTTTTCATCACATGCCCGATGTATTCCCGCAGCTTGGCCTGCTTTTCCTCGGGCAAGGCCTTGTAACGTTCGACATCCTGGGGAGAGGGACCGCGATGTTCACCTTCCGGAGGACGACCCGGCTGGCCAGGGCTGCCAGGCGGACCTTTCGGCGTCGGATAGAGCTGGCTCGTTTCGTACTTCAATTCCGCCTCGTCTCCGGCAAAAGAGATTTTTGCAGTGACCCCGTCAAGCTGGGGAGCACCCGTCACATCCACAAGGGCGATGCCGGTTTCATGGTTCCCCTCACGGGTGACCACCACGGTCTTTTTCGTCTCGCGGTTGTAGAGAGTCGCGACCTGCTCATCGTTGATCGTCGCGACCCCGCGCAGGGCGTAGGTTGCGGAAAGACTGAGGACGCGGGTGAAGGGGCTCGTTTTCCGCAGCGCCTCAAAGTCCGACGATGACGGTGCTTCCGGAACCGAATCGAACGGAATCGCCTCCGGAGGCAACCTCCCCGAAGCGGGGGCTCCCTCCTCGGCGGCCAGCTCGATCAGGAAAACCGCCGCAGAGGCGAGCACGAGGAAAGAACCGTGGAGTCTCATCGATTTCGCGGAAAAGCCCATTGGGAGTGGGAAAGAGTAGATCAGGGTCGGGTGGTAGCCAATCGCTTTTCCGGTTCAACCCCGCTTTCCTCTCCAGGTTTTGCGAGGAAGCAGGATCTTCAGCTCCCTGCTTGGGCCCGATTCGCTTCCACAGCGGCGGGGGGCGTTCCCGTGGTGGGGACACCGGAAGAGGGGGTGGCAGGATTCTCACCTGCGGCAGGGGGAATCGCCTCGTCGGTTTCCGGATGATACCACCGAGCAATCGTGATCTCGCAATCGGCCTGCGGTTCGATCTCGCGCGAACGGGTGTCGAGTTCGAGTTCGATGTCCTTGATGATTTGGAATTTGTCAGGCCCCTGGAGAGTCGTGAGCCACTCGACCACCGCCGTCTCCGCGCCCTCGACCTCGAGCCGCACCGCAACCTCGGTGTAGAAAGTCTCGTAGACGATGTCCTGGAGACTTTGGCGATCAATGCGGAGCTTTCGGTTGAAGACCTCATCCTGCAGCGACTGGATCAGGTCTCCCTGGAGTTTTCCGAGAGTGGCACCGTTCATCTTTGGCATGTTTCCTTCGAGCCACTTTTCTCGCGCCTCCGCCTTGGGGGCCTCATCGAGCCACATCTCATTGTCGGCAAGGGTGTTTTTCAGGGTCTGGATTTTTGCGTCACTGCCCCGCAAAACCTTCAACACGGACCGGGCGGCGAACCCGTTGACCACGAGGAAGATCACACCGAGACACAGCCCCAGCATCCACTTTTCCCTAGCTGTTAGTGCCCTCATTCTTCAGTTTGCCCTCGATCTCGAAGGTTGCCGTATTGTTTCGCTCGACGCGCGGATTGGGCATGTGCCACTCGTATCGCGCGAACTCCTCCATGCCCTGGAGATCTTCGACGAGCCGGTTTGCGAGCTGCACGTCGCGGGCTTGCCCGCGGATGCGAATGTCCCGTCCGCTTGTGCGATACTCGCGGATGACGACACCGCTGCCGGGAAGGGCCGAGGTGATCCGACTGAGCTGGACGACGGGGAAAAGATCCTTTTCGAACGCCGGTTCGAGACTTCGCCATCGCTCTTCGACGAGCTGGACCCTCTCCACGTCGGGCTGGATGATGGCAATGCGACGCTCGAGTGATGCCATTTCACGTTTGGTGACCTGGGCGTCCTTCCATACCCAGACACCGACGACGGAGTACACCACAAGACCGATCACGCCCAAGGCGACATTTCGAACGGCCGCACGACGACGGCGGCGCTGACGGGTAACCTCCGTCGGCAGGAGGCGTTCGCGAGCCTCTCCCCTTTTCGGCACCGCAGAGCGTTCCCTGCGGACGGCCAGGGACGTCCCGGAGCGAAATTCGATCAGCTCCTTCTCAGTGATCTCGTCGAGGGAGAGGATCACTTCGGACGGACCACCAGATTCAAAAAACGACTCCCCGCGCAAGCCGAGGAGGATGAGATTGATTTCACCCGCAAGAGCTTTGCCCACCTCCGGCTTCCCGCTGAGCACCTG
>CALDKL010000188.1 GCA_937898895.1 uncultured Verrucomicrobiae bacterium
TCATCTCGGGGTAGCGAGGATCCTTGGGGGCGGCTTCCTGCAGGAGGTAGGCGGTGAATCCACCCGGTCCCTGTTGCAAGGCTTTGTCGAGAAACTGATAGGAATTCACCTGGCGGGGGATCGGGGACCACTTTGGATGCACCGAGGTCGGATCGACGAAACCGTAGGCGAGCGACTGGATCGCGTAGAGGGCCAGTTGCGTCGTGCCGACTTCCACGGCAGCCCGCTGGGTGGGGTCAGGGCTGGGGTTTCGCCACTTCGCGTCCCATTCCTGGAAGCGGAACAGATTCGGAGAGAGGCCGTGGGCGTCGAGCGATTGGAGGAACTGGGCGAGCGCCCCCAGGTATTCACCGCTCCACACGGGCTGATTGCCCCGGGCCGAGTACCAGCTCGCGACACCTTTGCCGGCCTTGGACGCCTGCGTCCGGATCGCCCCGCTCATGTCCTGCGCTTGCGCCGGTTCGGAGGGAGAGATCAACAGGGTTGCGAGAAGGAGTAGAGTGAGTCGGATCGATCGCATGGGTCGAGTGAGCAACGGCCCTTACGTTTCCCCAGATTTGCAAATTGTTCAAATAATCTATGTTTCATCCGGAAACTGAAGTTGGACAGAAGGACGGCTTTCGACAACTTTCCGGGGTGGAGTTTTCGTTGTTTTCTCCCGACCATTTCTCGGAAATCGCCCCCTGCCACGATGAAATTCGACCTCGCCGCACTGTATGCCGAGCTGGAACGAGTTCCGGAAGACTGGTCTGTCCGGCTGCGGTTGATTGAGGCAGCGGCGGCGGCGGGCCAGCTCGAGGAGGCAAGGCGGCTCGTGCGAACTTCGCCCGACGAAGATCGAAATCTTCCCGGCGAACTCCAGGATCGCATCCACGCGCTGCTTACCCGGGAGTGGGGAGCGGAGGGAGAGAGCAGGTCGGTTTCCCCGGTCCTGGGAGAGTCATGATCCGAGTGCGTCCAGTCCGTTACCTGCGTCGCGCGGCGCAATGGATCAGGGGATGGGGTCTGGCGGGAGTCTCTTGTTTCGCGCTTGGCTGTGTTTCGCACGATGAAGTCGGAGAATATGCGGGAATCGGGCCTAAGAGTGCCCTGGTCGGAGCCGTGCGCAAGACGACTCGCGAAGCGGGACTGGCGGAGGCGAGAGAGCAACTTCTCGCGGGACTTGCCGCAGAGGACGGTTCGAGGGGTGGGTTGCAGCGTCGCATCATACGCACGACGGCAGACGGAGGTCTGGTCCTACCCGATTCTCTCGCCGCCCTTCCCGCCGCGCAGCGCCGTCGTGTCGCCCTCGCCATCGTGCCGGGGACGAAGGCGGGGAATCCGAACGGCAAGGACCGCACTCGCGAGTGTTTGCGGGGAGCGGCAGAGGCCTCGAAGGCGATGGGATTCTCCACCTTTTTTCTTGAAACGGAAGCCCGCGGCACCGTCCAGGAGAATGCTGAACTCGTCGGCTCGCGCATGCGCGAGATTTTCGCCCGATCCGATCAGGTCATTCTCGTGATGTTGTCGAAGGGGGCCCATGACGTGATCCGATATCTGCAGGAAGACGGCGTCAACCTGTCGGCTGCGGACCGCGCCAAGCTCTCCGTCGTTTTGTCTCTCGCCGGCACCTTGCAGGGCTCGGTCGTGGCCGACTGGATGGCCCATTCTCCCCGTCCGCTCGCAGCGGCGACCCGCCAGTGGCTGCACCTCTCCGGCCAGGACGCCGCTATCGACATGCTCGAGTCGGTTGCCCGATCTCCCTGGGAGGATCGCACGGCCCGGCGGCTCTCGAGCCGTTTTCCGCGCCTGACCTGGATCAGCATTGCGATGGTGCCCGACGGGGAGGATGGTCGTATCCGCGAGCGGCTCTGGGCCCCCCTCGTGCGAGGCCGGATCGAGAAGACGATGCCCTACTACAGCCCCAGCGACGGGCTTGTTGAATCCGCTTCCTCCATTCTGCCCGATGTCGTGACCGTGCCGGAATGGGTTGTGATCGGGAGCGGTTCCCACGCCATGCCGAACGGCACCTACCTGGGTGGCGGGCGCATCGCTCCGCAGACGACACGTCCCGGAAAAGAAACGCTACACCCGGAAAGCGGGGGCGAGATTATGAGCGCCTATCTCCGCGCACTGCCGCAGGACTTGCTGCGGTAGTGGATCGCGGAATCCATTGGTCAAGGTTCCGGCATGCGGGGCGACCCTGACTTCGCAAAGGGGAAATCCATTTTGGGAAGGAATTGGGAGACCGCGACACAAAGGAAGAAGCGTCACCCCACGGCCCGATCCAGTAGATTTTTCGTGATCCTCTGCACGCGTCCGTCGGGACCGTGTGGTCGAGACCAGTGTGACCAGGGGAGCATGTGGCCGGGCGGAGAACTGAGGCCCTGGCACCAGAAAATCGTCGAGGCATTGAAGACAAAATTTCCCTTTGGTCCCGGATAGATCGTTGCAGTCCATTGCTGTGGATTGATCCCACTTTGCAGCGCCGTGCCCGCGCCGACTACCTCGAGGCCGGGAAGATCCTTGGGAGGATCGCCGTGGTATTCCCATCCGATCAGACCGGGGATGGCGTCTCCGGCCTTCATCCCGGTACCCTCGAAGATCCAGTGATCCGGCTTCACACAGATCCAGTCGCCCCCGCCATTCACCGGATCGACGTTGCGCGAACCCAGAAGGTACCCCTCGTCGGGGCCGCGATGGGGGAAAGGACCCTCGTCGCGTTCGCGGGCAACGGCATACTTGTATTCGCCGCCGTAGGGGCCACCGCGGAACATGATTCGGTTCGGACGTCCATCGCTTGCGGGAGTCATCGGGGTGACCCAGCAAATCGCGTTGCCGGAAAAGAAGAGCAGGTTGGTCCCTTCGTCGCGCAGCTTCACAACATTCTCGTATTCACGGATGTCCCAATACTCGTCGTGCCCGTTGCTGAGAAAGGCTTTGAAGCGCCCCGGCCGCGCATAGGCCGGATCCGTCATGTCGGCGTTCGTGCAGTAGGTGACATCGTAGCCTTGCTCCTCGAGCCAGTAGGCCATCGGAAATTCGAAACAGAGCCACTCACCCGATCCGAACGAGTTGGGATTTTCGTAGATCTGTGAGTATTTGGCGTAGGGGCGATCAAAACTCACGTCCGCCCAGG
>CALDKL010000189.1 GCA_937898895.1 uncultured Verrucomicrobiae bacterium
ATCCTCCTTCCCGAGCGCCCCCATCTCGGACGAAGGGTGCGAAAGCGGTGCCGCGACTTCTTTCCAGCTCGCCACTGGCTCAGCGCCGATACAGGGGAGAGCCGCAGCCCAGACGGCGATGACAGGCAGCAACAAGAAGCTCTTCATGTGGAGGATTCTGCAAAAAAACATCCCCCTGACAATCGTGTTGAAGAGACGTGATGCCGTCCTTCGCCAAAGGGCACCCGTATCGTGCAAAACAGCGGCGCGGAAGGCGGAGCGAAAACGGAGCGCGTAGTGCAGTGTCCTTTCTTGATGCTGCCGGAGATTGATGCTGCCGGAGACAAGCGACCTCGGGAATGCGTCGGAACGGGCGGGCGGACGGGCTTCGCGTATCGGCCTCGGAAAACCACTTGGCAAGGGACTGACCTGAGGTTTGTTGTAGAATGAGTCCGAACCGTCTCGTCGTCGATCCCCCTTCGAAGCCTCGGTCCGGGACGGTTGCGGAACGACCTGTTGCTCGCCAACCCCGAGAATCCGGCCCCCGGCCCATGCGCGGCACCGATTTCCTGGCTCGCGGCGCGAGCGTGTTCTTTCTGACCCTGTTCTCCGCCATTCCGATCCCTGCCGAGGATTCGCGCCCCAGCCCCTTCGTGAAACTGGACGCGAACGAAGACGGAAGGGTCACGCCCGAGGAACTGCCGGACCGACAGAAGGACAATTTCCAGCGCATCGATGCCAACGGCGATGGCGCAATCTCACGCGAGGAACTGGTGACCTACACCCGCAACAAGCGGCCCGAGGACAGCCCCTCGCGTCCGCGCTCGACGATCGAGCCGACCCATGCCGACATCGCCTACGGTCCGGGAGCGCGAAACAAGCTCGATCTGTATCTCGTCGAAGCGAAGACACCGACTCCGCTGGTGCTTTACATCCACGGCGGTGGTTTCAAAAGCGGAGACAAACGCCCCGCCAGTGGTGTGCGCGAATTCAACGCAGCCGGCTGGTCCGTCGCCGCGATCAATTATCGGCTCACCGATGAGCATCCCGCGCCGGGCCCCTATCTCGACTGCGCTCGCGCCCTCCAGTTCCTCCGCCACAACGCAGCAACGTGGAATCTCGACCCGAAGCGAATCGCCTCGACGGGCGGCTCGGCCGGGGCTGGCACGTCCCTGTGGCTGGCGTTTCATGACGATCTCGCCGATCCCAAGAGTGATGACCCGATCGCACGACAATCGACGAGACTCGTTTGTGTGGCCGTATCGAACGGGCAGTCATCCTACGATCCTCGCTTTGCCGAGAAGATTGGCCTCCCTCGGCCCAACTTCGAACGGCATTCTTTTTTCGAACCGTTTTACGATCTCGAGCCCTCCGAATGGGATACTCCGAAGGCCTACGCCCGATTTGAGCAAGCCGCCCCGATCACCTATTTGACAAAGGAAGATCCCCCTGCCCTGCTGACCTATTCCTTCGCGAATGAGGAGGTGAGCGCGACAAGCGATCTCGGGCTCGTCGTCCACCATCCGAAGTTCGGCATCGCCCTGAAGGAAGCGATGGACAAACTGGGGATCGAATGTGTCGTTCAATACCGTGGTTCAAAACCCGAAGAGACGCTGCGACATGGCGGCGGCGATCCGATTTCGACCGTAGATTTCATCCGTAAGCACTTTGCAGCAGTCCCCTGATGCGAGGGCTCTCTCGAGGTTTCGGAATCCAGGATCCCCATCCCACCCGAATGCCGAAGAGACGATCAAGTTGGGCACCGCAAACGCCCAATGATCCGAACTCGAACGGTGCGACGAATGGGACTCCGTCCGGGTTTGGGAAAAGCGCGTTCCCGATGGCCCCCACCGGAATCCGGATTCAGCGGCTTGCGCTCGTCTTCATCAAATTGATCAGCGTTTCGGCGCAGGCACGGGCGAAGACGGGACTATTGATTTCCTCATCAACCTCGGTGACAGGCAGAGTGCAGTGCCGACGCAGCGAATCGAAGAGAGCCTCGTCGGCCTCGGGGTCATGGAAAGGCTGCCCGGGGGCACTGATCACACTGATGGCGCGGCGCGGAATCAGGAGCGCGGAGGGTGCCGGGTAGCGGCTGATTTTTTCGCCAATGATGCGCCCCAGTGTCCGGCATTCCTCCGGCGTGGTGCGCATGAGCGTGACCTGGGGATT
>CALDKL010000190.1 GCA_937898895.1 uncultured Verrucomicrobiae bacterium
CAAAAAACTGAACTACGGAGCCGCTCTCAAAACGGGACGTTTCAAAACCAAATCCCTCGCGCCGGGATCCAGCGAATCCCATGAGATCTGGGTGGTGCGAAAGCGGGGCGCGACACGGCGGACCCACTCGCTGCGAGTCATCGCAACCTCAGAGAAAGCACCCGACAAACTCGATGCGGTGCAGACGAAACTGCGCATCGGACGCTGAGCGAATCACCACTCCTTGATCTCGCGCGGATGCACGAGGGGAACGTCCTCCGGCCATACCGCGCCCTCTCGTATCCAGCGCTTCAGGATCTCCATTCGCACTCCCCAGATCTTGTCAGGAGTTGGCGGCATCGCCCGCTGATGCAGCGGGTCGAGTATCATCACCGTGATCAGTGGGCTCTTGTCAGGATCGCCCGGAACAATCGCGGGCGGAGTCGATCCGGTCGACATCGCCAGGGCTCGGGTCTCGAGCACAAAGTTGCCGTTGTTCTTCGCGTCGTCGCGATTGTGGCATTCGAGACAGTTGATGATCAGGATGGGCCGGACGTGCTTCCTGAAATCGATGGGACCCTCCGGCACTGCATCGGGCCAGGTCGGATCACCCGGCCCAACGGCAACAGGCAGGGATTCCTCGACGCCCGGTGCCGCACCTTCCTCGCTCCGCTCGGAGGTCACGTAGGTCCCGTCCCCACAGCCCGAAAGCGCGATTCCGAAGCACAAGGCTGCGAGCGGAAACCAACGGAAAGAAAGACGGGATCGGACAGGGTTCATTGCCATACGATAGACGGTCCCATTCCCCTCGTCCGCGCCTCTTTTGCGTATGGGTTCCGGAATCTTGCTCGCGCGATAAGCCGGGATTCGAATCTTTTGCCCGGTCATTCAACCCGGCATGGCAGGCAGCAAAGCCCTTTCCGGACCGGCGAATCCTGTTTACCTCCCTGCCGCATTTCCCTATCCTGTGTGCCATGATCGGAACGTCCCTCGCTCCTCCCGGCAGTTATCATCCACGAAACGGTGCCATTCTCACCTCGGGAATCCTACTGACCCTGAACGGGCTCGGTTCTCTCGGAACAGCAGCAATGTCCGTCCTTCAGGTATTCCTGATGAAACGACTCGGAGGTCTCGATCCGGAGGCGGGCAAGGAACTCGAGAGGATCGGAGATTCGATGTGGAAGATCTCACTCGCCAATCTGCTTGTCTACGGATCAATCGGTTTCGTGTTTCTTTCAGCTGCTTTCGGGTGTTTCGCATACCGCCGCTGGGCGAGACCATTGAATCTCACTCTCGGATGGAGCTGGCTTTACATGGGGGTCTTGATCCTGATGACCTATGTTGTGACAATGGGGGCAATGCGCGAGACGATGACCTCGGCGATGGCAAAGACAGTGGCCTCGACACCCGGTACTCCGCCCACTTCCATCCCTCTGGGAGGAATCTTCGGAATCATCATGGCCATCTACCTGGTGATCATCATTCTGTTCGTCATCGTGCCTCCGGCTCTCATCGTGTGGCTGAACTGGAGCGAGGACGTCCGCCATACGCTCGAATCGAGGGATTCGGTAGCCAGGTGGACCGATCGGCTCCCGGTCCCCCTCGTCGGCCTGGTGATCGCATCCGCTTTTTCGGTGCTGATGTCTCTTCCGGGAGTCTTCCTGATGAATGAACCCTGGATGGCTCCGATACTGGGAGATGGACTCGTCCGCTACCTCTGGTGGCTGGTCCCGCTGGCATGGGCGTATGTGGCTTGGGGAACACTGCGCCGCCATCTCGCGGCGTGGGTGGTGGCGATGCTTTCCCTGCTTGCGGGGGCGACGACGGGCTTTCTGGCCATGCACCGCACGAACTGGGCCGAACTCTACAAGGAAATGGGGATACCGGAATCGGATGTCGGAGAGATGGCTGGGATGATGGAGTCAATGTTCCATCCACAGAAGATGACGATCCTGTTGATCATCGGCTTTGTCCCGATCTTGGGATTTTTGATCTGGACCTGGAAGGACTTCCGGAAGACGGGGGCCAGGCGATGAATGGAAGAATGGAAAGACCGGAGGAGCCGGGGACTCACTCGATCTTCTTCCGTTGTCCCGATTCCATGGCAGCGGCCGCTGCTTCGAGCACCTTCAGGCTCTTCACGCCGTCGCGGAAGTTCGGTTCGACCGACCCGCCGCTGGCGCAGGCGTTGAGGAAGTCGATGGCCGCATGGACAAAGGCGTGCTCGTATCCGATGATGTGTCCCGGTGGCCACCACGCGCCAACGTATTCATGGCAGCGCTCGGTGACGAGAATGTCGCGAAAGCCGCGCCGGTCCTCAGCATCGCCTTCGCTGTAGAATCGGAGTCGATTCATGTCCTCCATGTCCCAGGTGATAGCACCTTTGCTGCCATAGATCTCGAAGGTGTGGCGATTTCTCCGTCCCGTGGCGTAGCGGGTGGTCTCGATGCTGGCGAGGGCACCGTTCACAAATTCACCGGTCAGGAGGGCGGCGCATTCGACCTCGACGGCTCCCATTCTCGAGGGATCGTCGGCCAGAGGCCGCTTCTCCGTGAACTGCTTGCTGCGGCAATCGATCTCGGCAAAATCGCCAACGAGGAAATGGGCGAGGTCGATGGCATGCGAACCGAGATCCCAGAGCGGCCCGGCGGCGGCAGTGGCCTTTTTCAATTTCCAATCAAGAGGATGCTGCGGATTCACCAGCCAGCTTTGCTGATATGCCCCGCGCCAGTGGTAGATCTCGCCGATCTCGCCTTCAGAGATCAGTTTTCGCGCGAGGAGCACGGCGGGACAGCGACGATAATTGTGGTTCAGATAGTGCACGACACCGGCTTTCTCCGCAGCGTCCAGCATGGCCCGGCCCTCGGCGAGAGTGTTGGCGAAGGGCTTTTCGCAGAAAATGTGTTTGCCTGCCTCGGCAGCGGCGATGGCCATCTCGGCATGGAGATAGGTCGGCGTCGCAATATCGATGGCGTCGATGTCATCGCGCTGCAAGACTTCGCGCCAGTCCGTGGCGATCTCCGCCCAGCCCCAACGATCCGCAAAGGCACGGAGACTCTCCGCATCGCGACCGCAGGCGACCTGGAGGACGGGCTTCACGGCGGGGTCAAAAAATTTCGAAATCTGGTTCCAGGCATTCGAGTGGGCGCGACCCATGAAACGGTGGCCGACAATGGCCAGACGGAGTTCCTTCATACGGCGGACGCGATAAGGCATCCCGTCGGTTGAGGAAAGTGATTTTGTCGGCGAAAGAAGATGCAGTTTCGTTTGGATTGTTCATAATAACAGCACACATGTCCGCCTTCGCCGCCGACCAGCACCTCATTCGCGATCCCCTCGCCGCGCTCGAGCGGCATTTCGGGTTTCGCGAATTCCTGCCCGGACAGGAACCGGTCGTTTCCTCGCTCCTCGCCGGTCGCGACACCCTCGCGGTGATGCCGACAGGCGGGGGAAAGTCGCTCTGCTATCAGCTTCCCGCGATGGTGATGGAGGGCGTCACCCTCGTCGTCAGTCCGCTCATCGCCCTGATGAAGGACCAGGTCGACGGACTCGTTCGCAAGGGCGTGCCCGCGACAATGATCAACAGCACCCTCTCGCCGGCGGAGCAGACCGAACGGCTCC
>CALDKL010000191.1 GCA_937898895.1 uncultured Verrucomicrobiae bacterium
GAAGGGGGCTCTTATCGTTTCTTGAGAAAGGCGATCAGATCCGCCATTTCTTCTTTTGTGATGGCGGCTTCGAGTCCCACGGGCATGAGCGACATGCCCGTGGAGGTGAGGGACTTCACCTCGGCTTTGGGGAGGGTCATGGTGACGCCGCCGGGGACGCGCAGCGTGATCGCGGCGGCGTCTTCGCCGTGAACCAGTCCGGCGAGGATGCGCCCGTCGGTAGCCTCGACCGTCTGCGAGACCCAGCGTTCCTCGATGGCGCGGTTCGGATCGAGGATGTCGGTGAGGAGGGCTTCGGCTGGCTTGATCTTCACGTCATTGAGAGGAGGTCCCACCTCGGCACCAATCTTGCCGATCTGATGGCAGGTGACGCAGGCGGCCTTCTGGAAGACGAGGGCACCTTTTTCCGGATCTCCGGGGTGTTTTGTCAGGGCCTCGCGGTAGGAAGTGATGAGGGCGGCACGGTCGTCATTGGCCTGGCCGAAGAGTTCGAGGGCGAGGGCCTTGATCTCGGGATTGGTGGAGCGGCCGTAGATCCAGCGTGTCATGGGGGGCATGAGACCGGGGCTGATTTCGCCTGCCTTCATCTTTTTCATGAGGGCGATTCCGGTGGTCGGGTTCGCACTGATGAGGTCCAGAGCCTCGGTCCGCGCGGCGGGGGTGAGAGTCTTCCAGCGCTCAAAGAAAAAGTCGGCCACCGTTTCGCGTTTGTCTCGCGAGAGGATACGGCATGCGGCGGTCTGGATCGCGGGTGGCTCCGCCAGAGTGATGAGGTCTGCGACGATCTTCTTCTTCTCTTCCCAGGGGCGTTGGGCGACGAGAGCGAGTGCCGCGATGCGTGCGTCGTCCGATGCCTTGCGGTCCAGGGCGATGGTCGTGGCTTTCGCGAGCAGTGACTCGAGCGCAGCGGTGCCTTCGCTGAGTTCGGGGAGCTTCGCCGCGACGAGAGCGGCGAGGGAACGCTGCTTCAGCGGGCTGCGGGCAAGCCCCTCGGAGAAACCCGACACGAGAGCAAATTGATTTGCTCCGGGATCACCCTGCAGTCGGTTGAGGAGCGCTGCGATCTCCTTCAGGTCGCCACGCGCCGCGACGAGGCGGGCGAAGTCGGTGAGGACGGGCCCGGTTTCCGCCGCCGGTCTCGCGAGAAAGGCGGGATCGGCAAGGAGGTCGAGCAGGATGGGGCTGGCCAATTGTGGGGTGGATGCGAAGATGGCCTTGCGCAACCAGGCATCTCCGGGAGTGGCGGCGACCCATTGGGAGAGGGTGCCCGTCGGGTAGGACAGTCCGGGATCGAGGCAGAGGGTGAGGAAGCGGAATCGGGGAACATTTTGTTTCTCCAACGCGGCGAGAAAGTCTCCCGCGAGTTCTTTCGCGAGGCCGGCTTCGTGGGCGGCGAGGAGTACGTTTTCGAGCAGACCGGATTCGGTCGCCTCCGCCAGTAGGGGCCGGAGATGGGCGGCCTTGAGGGCGTGAAGTCCGGCAAGAGTCCAGAGGGTGTGTGCCTTCGTCTTCGGATCGGAGGCCGTCCTGAGCTGTTTTTCGAGTGGTGCCACGGCGGCGGCATCCCGACTCTCGACGAGGAGGCGCTGGGCTTCGGTGCGGGTCCAGCCGTTTCGGGATTCTAACAAAGCCACCAGCGCGGCGGTGTCGCCGACGGGCAGGGCCTTCACCGAGGCGGGCTTTCCACCCTTCGGCACGACACGCCAGATGCGGCCCTGGTCGAACCCGGCGCGCATGTAGTGCGACTTGGTGAAATCCTCGGGGAAGAAGCGCGCATGGTCGATGAAACGGCGGTACATGTCGCAGACATAAAGAGCCCCGTCAGGCCCGGAGCGTACGTTCACGGGTCGGCTCCACTCGTCGCCCGAGACGAGAAAGTCGCGTTTTTCCCCAACGCGTTCGGCGATGAAGCTGGCTCCGTTCGGGACGAGACGATTCCGCGTTACGAGCTGGGCGGTGGGGTCGCAGACAAACAGGTTTTCGACGAGGTCAGGCATGAGATCGCCGTTGTAGAGACCGATGCCGCAGGCGGCGGTGTGGGTGCCGGCGTGAGCGGCGGCGGTGGTGTGGCTGAGGGCAATGGGGAAGACGGGAGCCCCCGGCGGCTGTATGTCCTCGTGCCCCAAGGTGATGCCGGCGAGAGGATTGCGTTTCACGGTCGCAAGCGGCATCACTGCAAACATGACGGGATTGCGATTGCTGCAAAAGAAATGACGGTTGTATTCGTCGAGGGTGCCGCCGAACTGACCCGCCCCGCTGACCGGCTCGATGCTGCCTTTGGCGGGATCGTAGCGGAGGTTGAGCCGGGTGATGTCGAGCGGTTTGTCAGGCTGATCGCCGGGATAGATCTGCTTTCCGTCCAGCCCGTTGCAGAGCCAGATGTGATTGTCGAGGCCGTAGCGGGGGCTGGAGACCTGAAGCTGATTGTGGCCGGGTTCGTTGAGAGTGAACAGCGTTTTCCGGGAGTCGGAAACACCGTCCTTGTCGGCGTCCTCGAGAAACAGAATTGCGGTGCGGGTCGTCGCGAGGAGTCCGCCCTTCATGGGCAGGAGGCCCTGGACGTGGTCGAGCCCCGCCGCCCAGGTCACGGCTTTGTCCATGATCCCGTCACCGTTTGCATCCGAAAGAAGGCGAATGCGTGAGAGATAGGGTCCGCCGTCCTCGACGGGCAGGGGATAGTCACCCATCTCGGCGACAAACATCCGCCCGTGCTCGTCCCACACGACATCGACGGGATCACAGGTGAGGGGTTCGCTGGCGACGAGTTGCACCTCATAGTCGCCATCGACTTCCCAGAGTTTGGCGCTTTCCGCCGGACTGAGGGGCAGACGGCGGGGCATGATGCTCTCGCCCGAGACCGAGTATCCCATGTCGGACGAACCCTGTTCGGCGGTCCATTTCTCGGTGAATGCTCCGAGGGGATGGATTTCGAAGCGCCGGATGAGACAGGCGGCGAATTCGCTCTGCAGCCCGATGAATCCGGAGGCCGGGTGGCAGTCGGTGACTTCGTTGACGAGTTCTCCGTTGAGCAGGATGCGAATGGTGTCTCCGGCGCAGATGACCTCGAGCCGATTCCATTCGCCGAGCGGGTTTTCGATGTCCTTGGCCCCCCGGTATCCCTTCACGTCGGCCCAGTCCGGATCTCGGTCGCGCCAGTTGATCCGGGCCATCGTCTTCCCGGTTTCGGGGAACGTTTCCTTGGCAGCACCCTTGGTCCAGACCGGTTCGCCGTCGCGGTCGCGTTTTACCTCGGCGGTGATGCGGGTGGGAGCGATGACGCCATCCTCGCCCTTCGCCGCGAGGACGAGAAAGTCACCGCTGCCGCCTTCGATGAGCTGGCCTTCGATGCAGCTCATCCAGGTGTTTCCAAACCCCCCATCCGGACCGTAGGCATGGAGGAGCAGGCCGCAGTCACGCGCCCGATCACCCCGGCTGCCGCAGGTGCGTTCGCTCCATTGATAATCGATGACGAGGTGGTAATCGCGGTAGGCCTGTTTTGTGCGCAGATACCCCATTCCTTCGCCACTCACCCGCAAGACTCCGTCTTTTCCGATCGCCCAGATTTTCCTGGGATCCTGGGAGATCGAAATGTCCGGGTTGAGGTGGGCGACGAAATCCTTCCACTCCGGGTCGGAAAGGAGATTGACGGGTTTGGCCGGGGTGATTGCGGCGGGCTTCTCCTGCCCTTGCAGGCGATGGAGGGAGAGAGAGAGGACGAACAAGAGGATGGGGACAAACCGGGACATGGCGGAATCGTAGTGTAGTGTTAGCCAAACTTCTGCAAAAAATGGATTTTTCACCTTTGCGAAGTCAGTTCGCTTCGCTCGGGTTGTTTTTAGAGATCGCGGGCCTCATTTTCACCTTCCGCGTGGCTCGTCGGTCGCTGAGATCGCTCAACTCCCACGATCCACTCTGGCGCTGAAAATGATGTTTCACGAATTTTGCACCCGAATGTGGCGAATATCACACTAGCCGCCTTCGTTCACATGGAAAGCACCGTCATCACGCCTGCCTCCCGATTCAGGCTGTCCAGCCTCGATAAAGAAGGCGGACCACCACCACAGGTCAGTTCACATCGGTGTAGACGGCCTGCACATCTTCGTCGTCCTCGATCTTGTCGATGAGCACTTCGATGTCGGCCATCTGTTCTTCGGTGTAGTCCTTCGGGCTTGTGGGGATACGTTCGGCGGCCGCTTTCCGGATCTCGATGCCGAGCGACTCGACTCCTGCGGTGAGCTTTCCGAAATCGGCAAAGTCGCCATAGGCATATGCGACCCCGTCGTTCACCTCGAGTTCCTCGAGCCCGTGGTCGATCAGGGCCAGCTCCACTTCTCCGAGGTCCATCCCCGGCTTCGCTTCGAATTGCACCACCGCCTTGCGCCGGAAGAGGAAATCGAGCGATCCCGACGGCAGGACCTGGCCGCCGATCTTGTTGAAGTAGGTCTTGATGTTCGCGACGGAGCGATTCGTGTTGTCCGTGGCACATTCGATGAAAATCATCACGCCGTGCGGACCCTTGCCCTCGTAGTTCACTTCTTTGATTTCGGCAGCATCCTTTCCCGAGGCGCGTTTGATCGCATTCTCGACATTGTCCTTGGGCATGTTTGCCGCCTTGGCCTGCTGGATGGCGAGGCGCAGCTTGGGATTGTTTGCCGGATCGGGGCCTCCCTCCTTGGCCGCCATCGTGATGGACTTGCCGATTTTCGGAAAGGTCTTGGACATCTTGTCCCACCGGGCCTCCTTCGAGGCCCTTCGATATTCAAATGCTCTACCCATGATGCGGAGACTGTTGAACCGATTTGTGCGGTTTCGCAAGACGCTTTCTCGGTGCCGGGACGGAGTCTCAGGGGATTCCGCCGGAGTCCTCGATCCGTCGCAGGGTCTCCGCCTCGACCAGCCTCGGAAATCCTTCCCGCACCGGATAAGCGCAGGAACCGTCGGCGGTGACGAGGGCATTCTCGAAGGGGGTGTCGGCGGCCCAACCGGCAAGCTCTGCGGCGCTGGCGAGATGCAGCGGCTGCCGGGTCCTCGGGCAGACCAGGAGAGCGAGGACTTCAGGGGACACGGAAAGCTCCATTGCGTTTCTTCAACGTTTCCCGTCAGTAGAGCGGAACGGACGGATCGATCTCGCGCGACCAGGCATTGATGCCACCCTGAACATGGCAGGCGTTCGAGAATCCGGCGTCGAGAAGCTGCTGCAGGGCCTTGGCACTGCGTCCGCCCGCCTTGCAGTGGACGATGGTCTCTGCGGCGGGATCGAGTTCGCTGAGTCGGTCGGGCAGCTCACCGAGGGGGATGAGAATCGAGCCGGGGAGCCGGGCGACCTCATATTCGGCGGGTTCGCGCACGTCGAGGAGGACAAAGGGGGTGCCTTCGGCAATGCGGGATTTCAGGGCGTGGACGTCGATTTCAGGCAGGGCGGGGGAGTTCATGGAGCAGGGGATGGAGATGTCTTGAAGTTCTGTCAGGGTGGGTGACTCGCCGCAGAGGGCGCAGTTGGAGTCGCGTCGCAAGGTGATCTCTCGGAAGCGGAAGGCAAGGGCGTCGAAGTGGACGAGGCGACCGATGAGCGGATCTCCGATCCCGAGGAGCAGCTTCACTGCCTCGATGGCCTGCATTGCGCCGACAATGCCGGGGAGCATTCCGAGGACGCCCCCCTCGGCACAACTTGGAACCAGCCCGGGCGAAGGGGGCTCGGGGAAAAGGCAGCGATAGCAGGGGCCGCCGAGATGCGGGGCGAAGACCGAGACCTGACCCTCGAACCGATAGATTGATCCGTAGACATTTGGTTTTTTAGTTAGGACGGCGAGATCGTTGGAGAGATACCGGGTCGGGAAATTGTCCGTGCCGTCGATGAGGAGATCGTAGGGAGCGGCGATAGCGGCGGCATTCGCGGCGGTGAAACGCGTCTCGTGCGGGACCACACGGACCTCTGGGTTGATCTCGCCGAGGTGCTCGGCGGCAGACTCGGTTTTCCGCCTGCCCACGTCGGAAGTGCCGTGGAGGATCTGCCGCTGGAGGTTGGAAAAATCGACCCGGTCCTCATCGACGACGCCGATTTGGCCCACCCCGGCCGCCGCCAGGTAGAGCATCACCGGTGAGCCGAGTCCTCCCGCGCCGAGACAAAGGACGCGGGCCGCCTTGAGGCGATGCTGGCCGTCCGGCCCGACTTCGGGCAGCGTCAGATGCCGCGCATAGCGGGAATGTTCCGCCTCTGAAAGCGACCCTTCGGCGGCGCGAGCGATGGGGATCAGGGGAATCATTTGCAGTGTCGATTGAGAAATTTAGACAGATGCCGAGCGGAAAGCCGCTCTATCAGCAAACCACAATCCGTCATTTGCCCTTTGCTCTCAGCTGGCCTGTGGCGGAAGATTCCACATCCTTCTCTCTCCTGCCACCATGAAACGAACAATCCCATCCTCCATCCTCCTTCTCGCCTTCGGTGCCGTTGCCCTCGCCGGGCCGCGCCCGCTCTCCGCCGACGAGATCAAATACGCCGATCTCGAGAAAAAGATCACCATCGACAAGACGCCGGTGCCTGCGGACGCCGCCTCGGTGTCCTCCTACTCCCCCGCGCTCGGCAAGGTCATGCCAGCCGTAGTCACCGTCTTTTCCTCGAAGGCGATCGAATTGACCCGCAATCCGCAGCAGGAAGAACTCTTCCGCCGCATGTTCCCCGACATTCCGGAGGACTTCTTCGAACGCCAGGAAGAGGGCGGGGGGAATCGGCGCGAGGAAGGCCTCGGATCGGGAGTCATCATCTCTGACGACGGATACATCCTGACAAACCACCATGTCGTCGGAGACGCCGATGAGATCAAGGTGACCCTTCCTTCGGACAAGAAGAAGGAATACGAGGCGAAAGTCATCGGTGCCGATCCCCAGA
>CALDKL010000192.1 GCA_937898895.1 uncultured Verrucomicrobiae bacterium
TCGAAGCGGCGGATGTGCTGTTTTCGCCGGGGCGGCGTTTTTGGCGATGGCTGACTTTGCGGCAGATTTTTGCGAAGCCGTGGCTGTTGCGTTTGGTCGGCAGAGTGCTCTGGGCGTATCAGGCGAGCGGGCTTTGTCGCCTTGTCAGGAAAAGCGGATTATTGAGATTGCTCCCCGCGAACCTGCGGAATCTCGAGCCTTCCACGCCGAAGGTTCGTCGCCATTTTTCCGACCAACTCATTCGCGAGCTGGAAACTCCGTCTGCTCGCCGTTACCGGGTCGGCATGCTCACGGGGTGCGTCCAGGATCTCGTCTTTTCGGACGTGAACCGCGACACCGTCGATGTGCTCCTCGAGAACGGATGTGAGGTCGTGACCCCACGCAGCCAGGGGTGCTGTGGGTCTCTCCATGCCCACAATGGTGACCTCGGGCAGGCTGCGGAGCAGGCGCGGCGGATGCTTGATCAATTTGAGATCGACTCGCTGGATGCCATCATCACGAATGCGGCTGGTTGCGGATCGCACCTGAAGCATTTCGCGAATCTCCTTGGTGAGGATCCTGTTTACGCCGAGCGCGCCCGCCAATGGGATCGGAAAGCGAGGGACATCTCGCAGTGGCTCGTCGAGATCGGATTCCGCAAACCGCAGGGGAGGGGCGACTCCGTTCGGGTGACCTATCACGAGGCCTGCCATTTGTGTCACGGTCAGGGGATATCGCGTCAGCCGAGGGAGATCCTGCGGGCGATTCCGGGGCTCGAACTGGTGGAGTTGGAGAACGCTACCCATTGTTGTGGCAGTGCTGGAGTCTACAACATCACCCAGCCGGAGCAGGCTGGGAAGCTCCAGGCGGAAAAGGCAGCCTGCATTCAGAAGACGGGAGCGGAGACTGTGGCCACGGCCAATCCAGGATGTCATCTGCAGATCCAGAATGCGATGGACGAAGGAGTGTCTGTGCGGCATCCAGTCTCGCTCCTCGCAGCGGCCTACCGTGCCGAGAAGGGATGAGAAACCGGGATTCAGAAATTCGCGAACTAACTCGCGCACTAACAGAAATAAAGGGCCGGGAAAAGAATTGTTGACGTGATGATATAAGATGAAATGATCTTTCCGGATCGCGAGATCTGTTTTCCATTGCCTGTTTTCACCTAATAACTCTTCAATGTCATGCGAAATCCTAGACTCCTTGGAATCGGACGATCATTTTATCACGTCATGTCCCGCGTCGTGGATCGACGCAAGATCTTCGGGGATCGCGAGAAGGAGGTAATCCGCAAAATTCTTCGCAATCTGGAGGCGTTTGCGGGGGTTCGGGTAGTGACCTACTGCCTGATGTCGAATCACTTTCATCTGCTCCTGGAAGTACCGGATCGGGAAACACTGCGCCCCCTGAGTGAAGAGGAATTGCTCGCCTTGCTGCCCTTTCTCTACGATGGGGACACGGTCGAAGGTGTGAAGCAGGAGCTGGAATCCGCCCGGAAATCGGGAAACGAGGTGTGGCATCAAGAAATTCTGGCTCGCTACGAACGGCGCCGCGGAGATCTTGTGATCTTCGTGAAGGAGTTGAAACAACGGATCACCTTCTACATGAACAAGCGCCTCGAGCGCACCGGAACTCTCTGGGAAGGTCGTTACAGGAGTGTCCTGGTGGAGGACCATGAGAACGCTCTGCTCACCATATCGGCCTACATCGATTTGAATCCGGTTCGGGCAGGACTGGCCTCGAAACCGGAGGACTATCGCTGGAGCGGTTACGGCGAGGCGGTCGGGGGAGGTCGTCGGGCAAAGCGGGCGCGGGATGGGTTGAGCCGAATCCTAAGCCAGGCTCTCGATGACGCCACCTTCTCCCACGACTGGCAACACACGGCAGCCCGGTATCGGATGTTTCTCTATCTGCATGGGCAGGCGGTCGACGGAGATGCGGATCGAAGTGAGAAGAGACGTTGCGGGGTGAAGGAGGAAGAGGCCGAAGCCGTCGTCGCACAAGCCGGCAAAATGTCTCTGCAAGAGGCACTGCGCCACCGGGTGCGATACTTCCGTGATGGAGCCGTCCTGGGTACGGAGGAATTTGTGGATGCGGTCTTTGAGAGAATGCGGGCTCAGCAAAATCAGTTCGGTGAGAAGCGCACCACCGGGGCGCGGCGCATGCGAGGAGCGGACTGGGGCGAATTGCGTGTGTTGCGCGATTTGCAGAAGGACGTGATGGGAACATAGGGGCTTTGCGCTCCTCCGCCCTGCGAGAACGAGTTGGTCGGCGGGTGCCGCGTCCACTATTTCCCTGGGGAAGGCTTTACCGGGGGAAAGGCAAGGATGGATTTACCGATCTGCCGAGAAGGAAAAATGGGGGATTCAATTCCCTGGGTTTTGGGTGTATCCTCCCTGGTGGCCTGTTGGGGCGCACCCCCAGGAAACCACACCTACCTCGCCTCACGTCATCCTCGCAAAATGATGCTTCCTTGCCTTTCGAATCCGGGATGAAGAGCCGGATTGTCTTTCTTGCCTCGCTTGCCTTCGGTGCGCTCTTTCTCTGGAGCGGAATTCAGAAGGTGAAGGATCCGATCTCGTTCGCCGGAGCGATCCGGAATTTCCGCATCGTGGGCGATCCCTTCGCGCCGGGCCTCGCACATTTGCTCCCGTGGCTGGAAATCTTTGGCGGCGTCGGGGTGATGTGGGACCGGACTCGACATGGGGAGACCGTACTCCTGCCCCTCTTGCTGCTTGGTCTGCCGGCGGCGGTGATCTCGGCCTGGGTACGCGGCCT
>CALDKL010000193.1 GCA_937898895.1 uncultured Verrucomicrobiae bacterium
TCCGCCCGCGCCGATTCAGCCCCTTTCCACCCCGGCGAAGCCCGTCATCGCCACCCCTACCGCGTCGAATCTCCCCGCCGCAGTCCCGCTCGAGGAGCCCCCCTCTTCGCCAAAGAAGCACGGCTCTTGGTTCGGTTTCGGGAAACGCGGCGAATCGTCGGGGGCGGAAAATCCGGTCCTCACTGCCGTGCCCGCAGCGGCCCCCCTGCTCAGTGCCACCCCGGTGGCAAGGGAACCCAAACCGACTCCAAAAGCGGAACGCGCTCCGGTCTCGGCCAAGCCGATCACAGCCAAGCCCGCAGAGGTGACCCAACCCTCTCCCGTCGCACAGTCCACCCGGTCGGGTGAAACTCCCGATTTTGCCAGAGGGAAGGAGGAAAAGGGTGACAAATTCGGATGGATCCCCTTCCTCGGCCGCAAGAAGGACGAGGAGGCTCCGGCTCTCGCGCTTCCCCTGCCGACGGCCACACCCGTGCCAACACAGACCGTCGCCGCCAGCCCCGGCCCCGCTCCCAAACCGACGGAAAAACCAGCGGAAAAACCGGCAACTTCCCAGGGCACCCCCTCCGCAAAACCGGATGCCAAGCCTGCGGCAGGTCAGGTGGCAACCTTTGAAATCCGGCGTGACGAGAGCAAACCTCTCGAACCCGAAAAGAAAGAAAAATCCGGGCGCGACGGAGGCATCCTCACCCCGATCACGAAGATCCGGCCCCCGAAGAAGGAGATCGATCTCACCGGGGCCGAGACCATCATCGCAAATGGTCAAATCGTGGGCGAGACGGACACACTCGCCAACGCCGTGCAGAGCGACACCAGCGCCCCGCGCCAGGCTCCCCAGGTGGTCAACGGAGTGAAGACCTATTCCTCGTGGAACGACGTGGATGCCCGCTCGTCCTCGGCGGCAGACAAGATCATCTCGCGCATTCGCTGAGGCAAAAAGACTCGAATTTCCGCGATTCGGGGACACCGTAGCCCTCCCCCGACCCGAACGAGACGGATTCGCCATGCTTTCTGCGGACGCCCCTGCCAGCACCCTTCGCCGCTCCCTCCTCCTTGTCCTCGCCGTGCTCGTGGCGCGACTGATCTACGCTGCGTGCTTTGCCGTGAATCCGGCGGGAGACGAGGCATACTACTGGGATTGGGGGCGGCGTCTCGATTATGGATACTATTCGAAACCGCCCCTCATTGCCTGGCTCTATGCCCTGGTCGATTTCCTGGGGAGGGGCAGTCTCCTGGGCATTCGCGCTGCGGCAGCGGTGTTGGGCACCGGTTCGCTCCTGATTCTGCACAGGCTCGCGGCAGACCTTTTCGATGAAAAGACGGCCTGGTACGGAGTCCTCCTCGGGCTCGCCACACCGGCCAATGCGGTCCTCTCCTTTTTTCTCACGATCGACGCGCCTCTCGTCGTCTGTTGGAGCACGGCTCTCTGGATGTTCTGGCGAATCGTCTCCGGACGCGACGGAGTCGGCCCTCGGATCGCACTGTTTGCCGCTCTGGCCACCGGCCACCTCTGCAAACAGATGATGATGGTCTTTCCCGTGCTCGCGGTGCTGTTTCTGGCCTGCTCGGAGGACACTCGGGGGCGACTGCGCCAGCCAGGGCTTTGGGCGGTGCTGTTCGGATCCTATCTCTCCCTCCTCCCCCCACTGGTATGGAATGCCCGGCACGACTGGATCACATTCCAGCACACCGGTCATCATTTTCAGAGCAACGG
>CALDKL010000194.1 GCA_937898895.1 uncultured Verrucomicrobiae bacterium
AGAGGAGACCGAGAGTACTCAGATATGGGTTCATCGGAGGAATCAAGAGGGTTCGGTGGTGGCTTTGACAGGGTCAGACGAGGGTGCTGTCGCGCGTTCGGAACCAGCCTGTCAGGGAAAACCGTTCGCGCCGTGCCGGAAGAACCTCGTGCCAAAAATCCGCCGCGCGGAAGAGGACGAGCTTGCCCGCTTCGGGCACGATCTCGGTCGCAGATCCTGCGGTGCCCGCAACCGGATCGGTGTAGAGCCGGAGCAGTCCGCCGTCTTCCCGCCGCCATTCGTCGTTGAGATACACAATCGCGGTGACGACGCGTGTGGAGACCCCTCGATGGCAATCGAGATGCGGTTTGTAGAATGCGCCAAGAGGATAGCAGGCGAGGTGGGCCTCGAGATCGGAGAGGCCCAGAAAGAGATCCCGGTTCAGTCTCTCCCGGAGCGCCTCCATCGCCCTCTGGTACTCGCACTGTGGTCTTGTCAGCGATGACGAATCGATCCAGAGAACCCGATCACTGCGGATTTCGGACCGCACCTCCTTGCCCTCGCCCCGGCCCACGGCCGCTTCTCGGAGACTGCCCTGGTCGCGGAGAGCCTCCGTCTCCGTGCGCAGATCGGAGACCGTGAACGCATCGAGGAAGCCCCGAATCACCGCAAATCCGGGATCGACCAGAGACTGCGAGGCCTCGTCGAGAGTGATCGGTTCGGGTTCGGGAAAAGCAGCCATGGAAAGTCAGGAAACTTCCTGCGAGGTAGGCGACTTTACCCCGTCGGTCAACCGAGTGCAGTGTCCGCCGGATTCCTGCCCAAAGTGTATTTTGCCCTTTGCGAAGTCCGCTCGTTTTGCGTGGATTGTTTTTTGAGTTCGCAGGCCACTCCCCCCGGCGAGGCTGGTCGACCCTGGGCTCTTTCAACTCCCTCCTCCCGCCTTGCGCCGGAAAACGAGTCCTCACGAATGGGACACACGAGCGAACATCGCCCCCGAGGCGGGACGACTGAACGCAAATCCGCTCTCGACAAGGCCCCTCTCCGCCGTCACCGTCTCCTCCATGATTCCGCGCCGCGCCCTGCTCGTCCTCCCGGTCCTGCTGGGAATGTCCTCTTCTTCAGACCTCTCCGCCGCCCCCCTCATGACCCTCACCCCCGAAATCAAAGCGAAAGCCCTCGAAACGCTGCGCTCCGGCATTCGGATCGCCGATCCTGAAAAATTCTGGGTCACGATGCATGCGGCCGAGGGACTCACCCTCGGAGGATACGGGGACGAAGTCATCCCTTTGCTCGAGCCAAAGCTCGCGACGGACCAGGACGCCCAACATCGCTGCGGACTTGCGCGGGAATTGGTGCGAGCCGGGAAAGGCGAATACCTCCCCGTACTCGTCGAGGTGTTGCGCCGAGAGGATCCCTATGGCCACACCCACGCCGCCGAGAGCCTCTACAAGGTCGTCGAGGTGGGCGACGAGGCGGTGATGCGCGAACGATTTGAGAAGGGCGGAACGATCAAGCTGCGCCTCATGGCTGCGGCGGCGCTTGCTCGGAAGCTCGACGATGCCGACGCCTATGCCTTCATCCGGAAATCGCGGGACGAAAAGGATCCTGACGGATTGCAAATCGCGGCGTGGATCCTCGGCATCATCGGAGATCAGAGAGACATCGAGCCGCTCCGCGCCCGCATCGCCGACGCCCCCACCCCGTTGATCCGAAGTTATGTCGTCAATGCCCTCGCCTGCCTCGGCGATCCCGACAGCCTCGCCCGGCTCGCCCGCGATCTCGAAGATCCCGACCCAATGATTCGCACCTATGCGGCAACCTTTGCCGGCGATGCAAAAGCCCTCTCAACACAAGGGCGACTCGAAGCAATGCTCGATGATCCCGATGCCGATGCCCGCGTCCGCGCCGCCCAGACCCTTCTCCAGCTTTCCAAATGAGATCCAGCAAAACCCTCCAACGTATCCGCAGCGGCGGACTCGCCCGCTGCGCCAACCTCGGCAATCCCATCCCCCCGTACATCGCCCATGCCGCGAGAGCCGGTTTTGATTGCATCTGGCTAGACCTCGAGCACCGCGGTCTGGAGCCCCGGGAGCTTCAGGTTCTCATGGCCCACTTTCGTCTCTACGACATCGACTGCCTGCTCCGCGCACCCACCCTGGAAAAGACAGGCCTCTACCGCTACCTCGAGGAAGGCGCTGCGGGTCTCATGATTCCTCATGTTTCCACGGCGGAGAAGGCGCGTCAGCTCGTCCAGGCGGTGAAATTCCCCCCACTTGGCGATCGCGGCATCGACAATGCCGGTTTCGATTCCGACTATCGGATCAATCCTGACAATATCGCCTACACCGAGTGGGCCAATCGCGAGACCTTCCTCGTCGTTCAGATTGAAACACCCGAGGCGGTCGAGAATGTCGAGGAAATCGCCGGAGTTCCAGGGGTGGACCTGCTCTTCGTCGGGCCCGGCGACCTCGGCCTTCGCTATCAGCTCGCCGGGGAAAATCCCTCGGAGAAGCTCGAGGCCGCCTACGGACGTGTCGCCGCCGCCTGCCGTCAGCATGGCAAGGCCTGGGGTTGTCCCGCCGGAACGCCCGAGGATATGAAGCGACGCCGCGCCCAGGGAGCCCAACTGCTCTGCAACTGCGGCGATTTCATGATTCTCCGCGACGGGCTCTTTGCCGCCTCGGCCCTGTTCGAGGGACTCTGATGACTTCCTGACCCATCCCCCATGAGCGGCACCTCTCCACGCCCCTTCTGGAGGCGGTTCCTCCGCCGTCTTCTCATCACCGGGGGTGCCATCTTCTTTGCGATCGTGCTCATCGCGATTGCAGCCGTCTGGTATGCAACTCCGGCCATTGAGCCGATTGCTCCGGTCACCTACGGGCAACGCCACGACCAGGCCCTCGTCTATCACATCCTCAAACCGAGCCGGGGAGCGAATGGACGAGGAATCCTCTTCATGGTCAGCGGAAGCTGGAAATCACACCCGGACAAAATCGAACCCTGGATCGTCGCTCCGCTCCTGCGCCGAGGATACACCGTCTTCGCCGTCTGCCATCTCTCGCAGCCGAAGTCCACCGTCATCGAGATTGTTGCGGACGTAAACCGCGCCGCTCGTCACATCCGACACCATGCCGTGGACTGGGGAATCGATCCCGACAAACTCGGTGCCAGCGGCGGCAGCTCGGGAGGTCACCTCTCCCTGATGCTCGCGACGCGCGGAGGGCCGGGCGATCCCAAAGCCAGCGATCCGGTGGAGCGAGAAAGCAGCGAGATCCAGGCCGCTGCCGTCTTTTTTCCCGTGACCGATCTGCTGAACCTCGGAGCCTCCACTCAAAATGTCGGTGACGGCGGCCCACCGAAAAGTTACGTGAAAGCGTTTGGTCCGGGAGCCAGGGACTTGTCGGTGTGGAAAGGAATTGGCTGGGAGCTTTCCCCGATTGATCACGTGACCGCGAGTCTGCCTCCCGTCCTCCTCCTGCACGGCGATGCCGACCCTCTCGTCCCGATCGATCAGAGCACCCGCTTCGTCGATGCAGTCCAGGCCGTCGGAGGCACTGTCAAACTCGTCGTTCGCCATGGAAAATCGCACGGATGGCTCACGATCATCTGGGATCTGCACCAGTTCGCAGATTGGTATGACAAATACCTCTTCTGAACTGATTCAGCGTTTTGACAGGGTTTTCCCGACTTCCCCCGGGGCCGAATCGAGCAGCTCTCGCAGATTGTATTTCGTATACCGGGTTTCGCTGGCGACATGCTCCGAGTCTGCGTTTGCCACCCAGAAATCGAGGGTGTCGGGAGCAAAGAGGACCGACTGGATATTCGACTTCATGCACACCGGCGGGTCCATGAGGGATCTCGCCTTGTCGTCATCGAAGGCCCCGAAGCCCGCCTCCACACGATCAACGAGAGTCTCGTAGCGATCCCCCGCCGACAGGAGAACGGTATCTTTGACCGGGCGCTGCAACTGCGGATGCGACTGCCCGCTCCAGATCGTCTCGAAGATCTCCGGAGTCGCCTTGATCCCGACGGCCCGATGCGACTTCGCATCAGATATGACGTAGTAGTATTCACAGGTGCGCGGACTCTTGCGCATGATCTCGACGGCTTCATCGATGGTGTCGGCGCGTTCCATCACCTCGCGCATCAGTTGGGCCATGGGTTTGCCGTCCCAATTTCCCTCGCCGCGCCCGCCCATCTCGCCAATCGCGATCTGCTTTTCGTTCATCGCCGTGACCGTGCCGATGAATCCGGCATATCCGACATTGACCCAGGCATTGCCCTGGTCCGGTTTCACAATCATGACGACCGCGTTTTCCTCCAGACCGAGCCCCCTCATATAATCGAGGATGCGGCCGTGGTACATCCGGCCACCGACCGTCGCACTGCCATGCAGGGCGAAGCCGGAGCAATGAAACAATTCCGGGAAAAAGTTCGCGAGCCTCGCCTCCTCTCGATGCAGACCCGCGGCAGTGGCGAGCGCGTCCATCTCGCGAAGGTGACGGGGATCCGTAAAGGGCTCGAGCCTCGACAGTGCCTCCTCAATCTCGTCGAAAAACCAGCGCCCTTTCCCAAAAGAACTCCCCACACCAACACCGTAGACGATACGGTCGACGAGACGACGGACCTCTTCTCGAAGGAGGGTTCCGTGTTGCTCTCCGATCTCCTCCGGCGTCCCTTCGAGGAAAAGAACCGAGGTGCCGTCGATGCGCTCGAGTCTCCCCCTACCGTGACGCGCCACGACTTCACGGATACCGTCCGCCGGAGGCAGTGCGGGAAGCCTCTTTCCGAGATTTCCGACAAAGACCCTGACAAAACGCTCCAGATGAGAGAGGGAAACAATCTCATGGGTCACCCCGGGGGCCGGGTCGGGACTCCAGTCGGGCTCACCCGTCGGCCAGTCGAACGATGCGAGAGAGAGCGCGATCCGTTTCCCTCCGGTCTCCGCCCCGATTCCCGAAATGCGACCCGACTCATCCCTCCGCAACGAGAGAACGAAATCCTCCGGAAGCTTCGCGAGGGAACGCAACAGGGAGCGGGGACGGCAGGAAATCCAGCGATCCTCCTTCTCCTCTTTCGCGGGATTTTCAAAGGGTCCCACATCGAGCACTGCCGGCAACAGTGCGATCTGCCAACCGGGAACAGGAATCGACAGGGCGGGAAGCCTCACCGTGGTAGCACTGTCAGGATCCGCCGCGAAACGCGGCACCCCGTTTCGACCGGATAGGGCCAGTTTCTTCTGCGGGACGGAAAGATGGAGTTCCTCCCCGTCGCGAGAGAAGAGCACGTCGTTGCCATCGACCACGGTCGCGA
>CALDKL010000195.1 GCA_937898895.1 uncultured Verrucomicrobiae bacterium
GGCCTCGCTCATGGATTTCTCGGCGGTGACCTTTTCCCGGTCGACCTTGGCGAACGAGGCCGCGAGGAGCTTTTTCTGTTCGTTGGTTCGTTGGTCAGGGGCGGAGCGGAGAGCGTTGAGGAAGGGCGTGGTTTTTGCATTGGCCAATCGGGCAAGTTCAGCCTTCTCCCATGCGGCCTGCCGCACCGCCGTGGTGGAGAGGACCCTGGCGAGGGTGGCTGCGGATTCTTCGAGGGCCTGCCGCTTTTGCGGGTCGGGATTTCGGAGAAACATCTCGCCTTCGCTGACTTCGACGGAGGCACCGATGCTGTTGATGTCGGTGCCGTTGTTAAAAAAGGCAAAGAGTTCGAAGTATTCGCGATGGCTGATTGGGTCGTATTTGTGGCTGTGGCATTGGGCGCAACTGAGGGTGAGGCCCAGCCATACCGCACCCGTGGTATTGACCCGGTCGACGACTTCCTCGTTTCGGAATTGTTCGGGGTCGGTGCCTCCCTCCTGATTGATGAGAGTGTTCCGGTGGAAACCGGTGGCGACCAGTTGGGATTTTGTAGGATGAGGGAGGAGATCTCCGGCAATCTGCTCGATGGTAAAGCGATCGAAGGGCATGTCGTCGTTGAATGCGCGAATGACCCAGTCGCGATAGGGCCATTGGGTGCGCTCGCCATCGATGCTGTAGCCATTGGAGTCCGCGTAGCGGGCCTGATCGAGCCAGTGTCGCCCCCATCGCTCACCGTAGTGCGGCGAGGCGAGAAGCTCGTCGGCGAGCGTTTCGATGGCTTTGTCAGGATCGGCGTGGTACTCGGTGAGGAAAGCGGCAACCCTCTCTGGTGACGGAAGCAACCCGGTCAGATCGAGAGAAATTCGGCGAATGAGAGTGGCGGGGTCGGCCTCGGGCGAGGGATCGATCTTTCGGCGTTCCCATTCGGCGAGGAGGAAGCAGTCAATCTCGTTTTTGACCGCGAAGGTCGACTTCACGGAGGGAGGCACAGCGGCTTCGATCAGCTCAAAAGCCCAGTGCCCCTTGTATTCGGCTCCTTCGGCAATCCATCGCCGCAGGGTCTCCGTCTCCGCTGGAGTGACTGTCTTCTTGGTCTTCGGAGGTGGCATGACCTCGTCGGGATCGTCGCTGAGGATGTGCTCGAGGGCTTTGCTGGTTTCCGGTGATCCCGGCACGATGGCTTTGGCGAGGATGGCCGCAGCACGGTCGTCGAGACGGAGTTCGCCTTTTCGAGTCTTCTCGTCGGGTCCGTGACACTGGAAGCAGTTGTCGGAAAGAATCGGTCGAATATCGCGATTAAAATCCGGCTTCGCGTCGACCGCCACTCCCCCGGTGGGAAGAACGAAGATCGGAATGAGGAGGACGGAACGTCGCGTCATCAGGAGGAAGGATAGTGGAAAATCGCGCTCCCCCAAGGGCCGTGTCCGCGTCCCGAAAATCACTTGGCTACAGGTGCGAGATTCCGGAGAGAGGTGAGCAAGCTCGTGTGTTTCGCAGCGATATCGGGGCGAGAACGAAGGTCGGTGGGCAGTTGCTCGAGGAGCGCGAGGGCCTGCTCGAGATAAAAGACCGCGAGGGTTCGGGAGGCCTCCACGGTGGCGTCAAGACAGGAGGCCGCGCGGTTGTACGCATCAGCGAGGGCGATTTTCGTTTCCGCATCGTAGGGACGGAGCTTTGCCCGTTGTTCGCGAATTTTGATTTCCTCCCGAAAGAGGACGAGCGCAGCTTCGGGCTGCTTCTGCGCGAGCTGGATGTCGCCGAGGGCGCGAAGGGCGGAGAGATGGGCGAAGCTCGCCTCTTCCGCAATGCCGGGGGCGGCGGCAGAGAGAGACTTCGCCAGGACGGAGAGATCCTGGTAGGTGGCCGAGGCAGCGGAGAGATCCCCGACCGCATTCTCGTATTCGGCGAGTTGGAGCATGACGCGGACCGCTTCGATGCCGTATCCGGGAATGTCAGAAGGGCGACCGTCTTCGATCCGGGCGTTGAGAATGGAGAGGATTTCGTCGAGTGTGGAAATGGCCTGCTTGGGTTCCTTGGCGAGGGCATGGACGCGGGCGAGGGCTCTGTAGTTGGCGGTGAGTTCCTTCAGCTGAGTCAGTGAAAAGATCCCATTGGCGTCGCTGACCTGACTGCGCCACTCGAGAGCCTCGGAGTATGCTTTTGCCGCCGCCGCGTAGTTTTCCAGCGATTCGTGGATCTTCCCGATTTCCATAAGATCCCGAGAGGCGAGTAGCGGGAGATCCTCGGGAGCGTCGGGGTCTGCGGCAAGCTCGGAGCGGATCTCGTAGGCACTGGTGAAATCCTTGAGAGCCTGGGCGAGATCGCCGCGCTCGAGCGCCTGGTGTCCGCGCAGGGCTGCGGTCTGTCCGGAAAAACGGAGGATGCGGGTTGAAGAGGGAAGATCGCGGGAGCGATTCTCGAGGAAGGTCTTGGAGTTTTCCGCGACGATGGAGTAGAGGCGATCCGCGCCAGCTCCGGAGATGTCACCTTTGTTCAGTTCGCTCACGAATAGGAGCATCAAATCCACGGCTGCTCCGGCACTCTTTTCATAGGCGGCTGAGGCGAGTATGGCCTCGTCGGTGGCGCGGCTGGCCTTGCGAGCCTGAATGAAGGCGAAGCCAGAAGCCCATAGCGCGACGACTAACAAAACGGCAAATATGGTGTTGAGGCGACGGGCGCGTTTCACCACGGCCTGCTGATCGAGCTGTTGGATACGGCTCCAGACTTCGCGCATATCGGCGGGACGCTCGCGGGGATTGAGGCTGAGACACTGCTCGATGAGTAGCCTGCGATCACTCGGGATGTAAAAACCCGACGGCCACTCGATTTCCTCAACCGCCTCGACAAGGGTCGCGATCTGATTCCCGTCGATCGCCTTGCCCTGGTCACCGGGCGAGGGCTCGGCACCGACCTCGTAGAGAGTGGCCTCGGGGTCGAAGTAGCCGCGCTCAGCCGCAGCGAAGCCGCGGAGACGGGGAAGATCTCCGGTGAGGAGCTTGTAGGCGACGACTCCAAAACTGTAGACATCCCAGCGGAAACCTTTTCCGTCGGAGGAATCGCGGGGATTTCGGAGCTGTTCGGGACTGGCGTAGAGGGGGGTGCCGACGGGGTGCGCCCCCTCGGCGGCGAGGCCGCGGCTTTGTCCGAAGTCGCAAATCTTGATGTGGACGGGCGTCTCGTCGGTGAGAAGGATGTTGGAGGGTTTGAGATCGCAGTGAATGATCTGGTTGCGATGCAGATAGGAAACAGCGTCGGCGATATCGCGGATGAGACGCCAGCCTTCTCGGGAATCGACATGCCCGCAAAGCCGCTCAAGCGTGCGAGTCTCCCAGACGCCATCGAAACCCGGATAGGCATGCAGGCCCATCGCATAGTATGGCGGATCGTTGAGAAGGTCGAAATCGTGCAGGGTCACGATGCCCTGGTGCTCGGTGACCTGGGAAAGTTTTTCCAGCTCGCGCGCCATCGTCGCGAGATCGACAGCTCCGGGACGGAAGATCTTCAGGGCTCGCTCTGAAATGCCCCGGTAGGTCGCCCGAAAGACCTGACCATAAGCGCCTTCCCCCAGCGGCGGCTGGTGGATGACATAGTCACGGATCCGGATGGAATCTTCTTCTGTCACTTTGTCAGGCTCTGGATTTCACCGGCCCAGCCGGGAGGTGGCGGATTTTTCTTGAACCACTGAGCACGCCCTTTCAGCCAAATCGAGGCGGGATCGTCCTCGGGAAGGGTGTCGAGCAGGTCGATGGCGTCGTCCCATTCCTCGTGGTTGAATTGATTGAGGGCGCGTTCGTAGGTACGTGCGTCGTCGTCGCTGATACCCGATCCTCCGATCTCTCTCGGCAAGACGATCTCGTGAATGGGATAACTCTCCGCGAATCCGGCGGGGCGGATGAGGCACAGCTGACGGAACCGGCGGTTCTCCGTATCCTTGATGCGGCGATAGGTCTCGTCGGAAACCAGCAAGGGGACACGAAATTCCTTGGCGATTCGCTCAAGCCGTGCGCCGAGGTTGGCAACGCTCCCAAACACGCTGATGTGCCACTGCTGCGCGGGTCCGGTCTTGCCCACGGCAATCCGCCCGGTGCTGATCCCGATGCGGACGGCGGCCATGTGGCGATTCTGTTCTTCTTCGAACTGCACACGATTTCCGAGTCGCCGGATGATGGCCTCGGCCGCTTCGACTGCAAGGATCGCGTGATCCTTGTTCTCCTCGCCAAAATTCGGCCAGCCCCAGAGTCCGAGAGCGCCATCCCCGGCGAAGTCAGTGACGACACCACCGCTACGGAAGACTTCCTCGGTAATGAGTCCAACGACCTTCTGGTTTTCGTCGAGTCGCTCGAGGATCTGCTCGTCGCTCTTGGCGAGTTCGAGGTGACGGGAATGGCCACGCCGATCAGCGAACATCACGGTGCAGTCGATCATCGCGGGTTCGAGCTCCGATTGATCGCGCACACGGAGAATCTTGCGCAGACCGGGAGAAAAGTAGGCCGCCATCTGGTCCTGCATTTTCTGGTCGGCGCGGGCCGAAAGAAGGCTGGCGACGAGCGATCCGATGAGGCGAATGAAGGGGACAAAAGCGGCGGCGGCGGTATCGGAAGCCTGGCGCGTCTCCACATAGAGGAAAACGGGCCGGCGTTGGGCGTCGCGGTAGATCGCGGCCGATTCATCGAGGCGCGCCACGGGGATGATCATGACCCAGTCGATTTTGTCGCCGAGACTCTCTGCGGAAAAGACGCGGTTGTTGTCCTTCGAGGCCCAGATGCGGATATCGGCGGGATTCGGGTTGGCGAGATTGATCCGGTTGAGGAGCGTGCGACTGGGGCGGAAGTCGGCACGGGCGAAGGGATCGGGGTTGAGAGTCTCGTATTCGACCCCTTCGTCGGATTTCTCCACAGAGAGGAAGACAGCGGTGACGCCCTTCTGTCCGGGCAGCGCGTTTTCGAGAAAAACAGCGGCGCGGGTGAATAGATCCTCCTCGTCGGTCCAGCCCGACAGAACCTGGTGGGGCAGCTCGCGCTGGAGCAACTTCAACTGGAGCCTCAGGCTGTATTCATCGAGCTGCTCGACTTCGTCATAGTCCTGTCTCGCGGCGTTGGCGGGAGCATCCTCATAGGCTTCCTTTTCGCGATCTCGTTCCTGGTGGTAGCGCTCCAACTCGGCTTCGAGATCGCCGAGGGATTTCAGCCAATAAACGGCCGTATTGCCCCCGGCACCGAAGACAAAGGATTCCCCGAGTCGCAACTCGACTGGCTCGACGAGCGGATGACGATCTTTGGTCGCGAGGTTCGAATACAGTGGGTTCGGAGTGCCCCGTCCGGTCAGTGCCGGGAGCCGTCGGAGAGTGAGATGATCCTTCTCGTCGCGGACGGCCTCGCAGTGATTCCGACTGACGTAGCGATCATCCCAGGTGATGCGGAGGAGGTCGACAGGCTCTTCCTCGAGGCTCTCGGGTTTGCGACCAAGACGCAGCGGGCGATCGACAACGGCCTGGGCCACTGCCATTTCCCTCGGGTTTTCGAGATTGACCGCGACGAGGTACATGGGGTCAGGTCTCAGGAGGGTCGCCCCTCCACTCGCGAATCAAACGCACTGCGAATGAAGGATTCGATGGAACGTGCAGCCTCTGCGACGGTGATTTCGCAACCGGTTTCTCTGGAAAGGGAGGTCATGGTGACGTTGGCGATGCCGCAAGGAGTG
>CALDKL010000196.1 GCA_937898895.1 uncultured Verrucomicrobiae bacterium
CAATCTGCTCCTCGCTGCGGCAGGTTCCGGTTTCGCAAGCACCGATCACCAGGGGAAAACGACACGTCTCGAGGTGGTCCACAACACCATCGTCAATGTCGGCCATGCCTTCAGCGGAGGTTCGTGGGATGCCCGCGAGGGCATGATCCTCGCCAACAACCTGCTCTATTCCCGCGAGGGCAACGCCCTGCATTTCGCCAACGGCAGCAGGGGTGTGACGATCACGGGCAATGTCCTCCTCGGTGCGGGAGACAAGCGGGGCAATGCGAGCGGGAGAGGACTCGCGGAAGATCTTCCGGGGATTTCGTGGGACGCCACCTCGCGCGATGGGAGCGCTGCGCCGGATGCTCCGATCAACCAGGCCGAGCCCCGTTTTCTGCTGCCGAACGACCTTTTCGGCAAACCCCGGATCGGGCCCGTGAGCGGTGCCGTGGCCCGCTGAATCCATCATCGGCCTCGAACCGTTCCGGACCAGAGAATCTGGAGAATCCCGAAATCAGGAAACGCCCCCGAATCCCAATCTTTTGCATCATTTCGATTCCGTTTCGTCTCACCGTCCATTACCATCCCCATTCCATGAGAACCCTGCTGCTTCTTTTTGCTTCCCTCGCCCTCGTTGGTTCCACCTCCTGCCTGCGCACGACCACGGAGGTGCTCGTGAAAAAGGACGGCACCGGAACGATCACCTCTCGTTATCATTTTTCTCCGGAGATGCTCGCCATGATGGACCAACTCGACAAACTTGGCGATGCCCTCGGAGGCATCCAGGGAGGACAGGCCGCCTCGGGCGGACCCGACCTGGCCCAAGTCCGGAATCTCGCGAAACCAGACGAGGCTTCCCTGAAGGGCGATGCCGCAGGCTTCGGCGAGGGAGTCCGCTATGCCAGTCACAAAGCCGACAAGGACGAAAGTGGCTGGGATGGATACACGGTTGTGTATGCCTTTGACGACATTCGCAAGGTGCGCATCGATTCGCAATCCATGCCCGGAAAGGCGAAAGAACTCGCCAAGGCTGCCGAAAAGGATGCCAAACCCGTCGAAACCGGCACCATCACCTTCGCGCTGAATGGCGACATCCTCACGATCAAGAGCAGTTTTGCAAAGGCTGGCATGAACGACGTGATCAAGAAGGAGCAGTTCGAACAGGCCCGTCAGATGGGGATGAAACCCTCGGACTCGATCAAGATGGCTGCCGGCATGACCAAGGACATGCATGTGGGTTACTTTGTCAGGATCGACGGAGGCATCGCGGAAACCAATGCCGACCATGCCACGGGCGACACCATCACCCTCAGCGAAATGGACGTATCCAAGGTGCTGATGGATCCCGATCTCGGTGCTTTCGTCGACCAAGCCGAGGCGAATCCAAAAGCGATCACGCCGGACCAGCAGAAAGAGGTGCTGAAGAAGCTCGAGGCCATGACTCTCGAGACGAAGGAGGAAGTCACCGTGAAGATGAAGTGACCTCTCGGGGGCGGCGGTGCCGCTTCCCACCTCGCGCGGGGAGATCCCTCATTTCCCGTTTCCTCCCGCCATCGTCCGTGTCAGAATGAGACCATGGCGAGACTCTCGGCAAGGGCGAAAGCCCTCGTGTATGCGAACCTGGAAAAGTATGCCCGCTCCGGGATGGGCCTGGAAAAGGCGTGCCAGTCTCTCCTGGCCTCTCCGGGACTCTCCGCCGCGGAACGCCGCGTCTACGAGGGACTCGCGGCAGGGTTGCGGGACGGACGGAGCATCGGCGATGCCCTCGGATCAGTCGGTGGCATCGTCACATCGCTCGAACGAGAAGTCGTCATCGCCGCCGAATCCGGCGGGCGACTCGAATTGGGTTTCGGGCACCTCGCCGAGTATTTCCGGCGCACGGATCGGACGCGCAGGCGCATCCTCAGGGGGCTGGCCTATCCGGTGGTGCTCGTCCATCTCGCGATCCCGGTATCGACCCTGGCCTTCGCCGCGTTCCGCAATTTCCGCCCCGACGCCCAGGCCCCTTCGGCCCTCTTCCGCGATGCTCTTTCGCAGAGTGCCGGGACGATGCTCCTGATCTGGATTGGAGTCCTGATGGGAATGGGGGGCCTGGTCGTTCTCCGTCGACTGGGCCGCACCTCGCCCGGGATCGACTCACTGCTCGGCTGGATTCCGTGGGTGGGAAACGCTCGGCGGGCTGTCGCAATGGAGCGTTTTGCGCAGGGGTTCGAAATCTTCCTCCTCGCCGGGCGCACGATGAGCGATTCCCTCGCAGGGGCGGCGCGGGCATCGGGCAGCGGCCGCATCCTCGCTGCGGGCACCTCCGGAGCCAGTCTCGTCGCCTCCGGGGAACTCCTGGCGACCGCCCTTCGCAGCGGAGGCGGGGCCTACCCGGAGGCGTTTGTCCGGGGCATGACCGCTGCAGAGGAGTCCGGCCAGCTCGACCGAGAGCTGCGGGAATGGGCTGGCTACTACTCCGAAACCGCTGCCGAGACCATGGAGGCACTCGCCGAATGGGCTCCGAAGCTCTTCTACTGGGGCATTCTCCTGTTTGTCGCGACGCTGATCGTGCGCAGTGCCTTCGCCTACCGAGACCTCATCCAGAACCTTATCGATTTCGAGGGGTGATCGTGCGATCACGCCTTCGGTGAAGCGGATCGTTCCGGGCCCCCGGGCACGATCAATCCGATCACGAGAATCAACGCAAAGAGGGACAGCAGCACGAAAGGCGGCGTCCAGGCGAGGGTCGCGGAGAAGACGAGCACCTTCACGGCAAAGAAGGCAAGCCCCGCCACCAGCGCAGCCGGAACGAGTTTCGCTCGGGGCAGTCGGAAAAGCGCGGACGCGAGAAGGACGAGGAGGGCGACGGCGAGCCAGCGACCCCACGCAGGCCACCAGTGGATGTAGCGCCCGCTCTGGATCGTGGCGATGGCCCGGGCCAGCAGGTTCGTTTCGGACAGCGTTTCACCCGCCTCGGTCGGGATGCGGCGGTCGGCGGTGCGATCAAAACCGATGACCACGAGGTTCTCCTTCAGGGATTCGAAGCGCGATTGGAAATTCGCCAGAATTCGTTTCGCAATTTCGTCACTCTCTTCACCCGTGTAGGCGAGTTCATCTGCGGTGAGACTGGCGAGGTGTTCCACCTCCCGGGTTTTCCCCTCGGCATCGCGGACGTGGCTCTTCATTCTTTCGTCGAGACCATTGCGGGCGGGAACGAGGAAGGTGCCGTCCCTTGCAATCGGCACTTCGTAAGCTTCGCCGATGCGGAGGTGGGGCCTGCCGTCGTCCAATTTTACGACGACCTGATCGAGGGGCACGCCCGCGTGATGGGCAACAGCGGCAAGCACGATCGAGGCGACGACCTGCTCCCCGCGCCTTGCTACGAGGGGAATGCGGATGATTCCACCCGAGGTGAGATCGCGGGCCGATTCAATCGTGCGAAAAGCGGCCACGCCGTTCGCGAGAATCTGCGGATCGGGATACCGGACGGTGCGGGTGAATGTCAGGATGGACGAGGCATCCCCCTCCACCTTCAGGGCCGGGTAGGCGAGCGGGGCCGATTCCTTCGCCTTTTCCCCGTCATCGGAGACGGTGCTCGCGACGATCAATCTGGGCAGCTTCATGGCTGCGTCCTTGAGCGGGGCGATGTCGGTCTTGTTGAGAATGATGTTCTCATCAAAACTCGGTGTGGGCAGGAAGGCGACCGAGCGAGGTTGGAATTTCGCGACGAAAGCGAGGATGGTGGCGTAATCGAGGCGGGAAAGAGTGCCGTCGTTCGGGACGTTCTCGTCGCCGCCGATGCGCAGCGGTTCGTAGCTGTCGTCGATGCGGATCACGGTGAGGGAGGGATCCCGGATCCGATCCCCCGCATTGCCAACACAGAAGTCGAGCCAGGTTCGGTCGAGGCGGGCAAATCTTCCATTTCGCAGCCCCCATTCTCCGAGGGCGATGAGGACAAGACCAAAGACGGCAAAGGTGAGGAGGCGTTGACGCATGACGGGGATGGGGGAGAGGCCTTCGCGGCGGGACGGTGACAAACTCCGTTCGCGTTCACGGCCTCTTGACCTGGAACAAGTGGACTGGCTTGGTGCGAGGGTCAAGGGACACGAAGTTGGTGGAATCGCGCCATAAGTAGGCCTCTTCAAAGAGTAAATCCTCGACCTCGTAGGGAATGCCGCGCGGGATTCCGAGAAGATCGATCGGCACATGGAGGAGCGTTTCCTGACGGCGGTGCGGGTCGAGATTCACGACCATGAGCATGAGGTCCGACCGATCATGAGACCATTTGCACCAGGCGAGGATCTGCTCGTTTTCCGAGGGCACGAAGGCGATGTTCGCGTAGGTCTTCAGGGCGGGATGTTCGCGGCGGATGCGATTCAGCCGGGTGATGAAGGGCTTGATGTTGCCTGGCTTGTTCCAGTCGCGGTCCTTGAGTTGGTATTTTTCGCTGTCGAGGTATTCCTCTCGCCCCGGCAAGGGGGTTCCCTCGCAGAGTTCGAAACCCGAATAGATGCCCCACGAAGGCACGAGAGTCGCGGCAAGTGCGGCTCGGATCTTGAACATCGCGGGTCCGGCATGCTGGAGATGACGCGGGAGAATGTCGGGGGTATTCGGCCAGAAATTCGCGCGGTAGGATTCACGCATGGGCCCCTGGGTCAGCTCGATGACATAGTCGCGCAACTCGGCTGCCGTCTCGCGCCAGGTGAAGTAGGTGTAACTCTGGGTGAAGCCGACCTTGGCGAGGGTCTGCATCATCTTGGGTCTGGTGAAGGCCTCGCTCAGGAAAATGATCTCCGGATTGACTCGGTGGATCTCCCCGATGAGCCATTCCCAAAAAGCGACGTGTTTGGTGTGGGGATTGTCGACGCGGAAGATCCTCACCCCCTTTTCCACCCAGAAGAGGACCACATCGCGCAATTCCTCCCAGAGTTCCCGCCAGTCGTCGCACTGAAAATCGAGGGGATAGATGTCCTGGTATTTTTTCGGGGGATTTTCCGCGTACTTGATGGATCCGTCGGGGCGATGGTAAAACCACTCGGGATGCTCGCGCACATAGGGATGGTCGGGCGAGCAGTTCAGGGCGAAGTCGAGCGCGATCTCGATGCCGCGGTCACGGGCTTCTCCGAGGAGCCAAACGAAGTCATCCATCGTGCCCAGGGCGGGTTCCACGGCCCGGTGTCCGCCCGCTTCGCCCCCGATTGCCCAGGGGGAGCCGACATCGCCAGGCTCGCAGGTGACCGAGTTGTTTTTCCCTTTCCGATGCGTCATTCCGATGGGATGGATGGGGGGAAAATAAACGACATCAAAGCCCATCGCAGCCGCATCCTCGATCCGGGGGAGACAGTCCCGGAAGGTCGAATGACGGTTTCCGAGGCCCTCCGCGCTCCGCGGAAAAAACTCATACCAGGCCGAGAAGAGGGATCGCTCCGTCTCCACGACAAGATGCAGGCTCTGTTCGCAAGTGGTGGCGAGCGATCGATTGGGCCATCGCGCAAGCAGGGCCTTGATCTCCGCCGTGTCCATGAGGTGCGGCACCTCCGTCGCAGGAGTCTTCATCAGTCGGGTCGTGAGGGCCTCGATCGCCTCCGCATCGGCGGTGACGCGACCGGTCGCCGCCCGGATCGCGGCTTGGTTCAGAAGGACGCGGCCTTCCTCGATCTCCGTACTCAGATCCGTTTGTCCGCCGGCGAGACGGCGCTCGAAATCGTGCAACCAGGTCAGGAAATCGTCGGCCCAGGCGGAAAGAGTCAGTTCGTAGGAACCAATTTCGGAAAAGGATCGTTCCGCCGCCCATCGGTCGTTGTCGACATGCTGCATCGGCATTTCGCCCGAGGCCTCGCCCGCCCCGCCACCCGAGAGGCGACGCCAGGCGAGCACCGCGACCGACACGTCGTGGCCTTCCTTGAAAATATCCGCCTCGACCCGGATCGGCTCCCCCGTGACTCGCTTCGTCGGATAGCGACCGCCTTCGACGAGAGGGGAGAGATTGGAAATGACGACGGTGGGGAGGCGGTTTCCGAAGGGAAGCATGAGCGTGCAGGTTCGGCTCTACTAAAGACCGGGGACGGGCTTCGCCAAGCGGGATTTTCACCCCGCAGCGGCGCAATGCGGCGTCGCGAACCGCGCTTTGACGCAGAAGACCTCGCTTGTTTCCGCGAGGCGATGGTCGAGACAGGGTTGTCTCACCCATTCGACAGGGTTCGTTTTCGGCGCATTGGCGGGATTTACAGATCCCTCCGAAACCGCCACGATACACCCATGAACCGACTCGTGCTCGCCCTGGCCACCCTGACTTCCTTTGCCCTTCCCCTCCTCGCCGAGGATGTGAGAAACGCCCCGCCCAAGGACCTCAACGGATATTTTCCCTTCAGTCCGCCTGCCTCGCTCGAGAAATGGCAGGCGCGCCAGGATCAGGTAAAACGGCAGATTCTCGTCTCCCAAGGCCTCTGGCCGATGCCCACAAAGACCCCGCTCAACGCCGTGATCCACGGGAAGATCGAGCGCGAGGGATACACCATCGAGAAAGCGTACTTCGAGAGTGCTCCCGGATTTTACGTGACCGGCAACCTCTACCGCCCGACGCATCCGAAAGGCAAAGTGCCAGCCGTCCTCCTCGCCCACGGACACTGGAAGGACGCACGCCTTTCCCTGAGCAATGCAACAACCGTGCGGTGGGAAATCTCGATCGGGGCAGAGCGTTTTGAAAACGGCGGCAAAAGCATCCAACAGTCCCTCTGCGTCCAGCTCGCCCGCATGGGCTGCGTCGTCTGGCAATGGGACATGCTCAGCGACTCGGATTCAACCCAGTTGACTCGCGAGATCGTGCATGGCTTTGCCAAACAACGGCCCGAGATGAACACCACCGCGAACTGGGGCCTCTACAGCCCCCAGGCCGAATCGCATCTGCAGAGCATCATGGGCCTGCAGGCGCTCAACGCGGTGCGCGGACTCGATTTCGTCCTGACTTTGCCCGAAGTCGATCCCGACCGCCTCGCCATCACCGGGGCGAGCGGAGGGGGCACCCAGACGATGTTGCTCTCGGCGATCGATGATCGCATCGACCTGTCCTTCCCCTGTGTCATGGTCAGCACCGCGATGCAGGGAGGATGCACCTGCGAAAACACCAGTCTCCTCCGCATCGGAACGGGAAACATCGAGTTCGCCGCCCTCTTCGCGCCGAAACCGTTGGGAATGAACACCGCCGATGACTGGACCCACGAACTCGCCAGCAAGGGATTTCCCGACCTCCAGAAGCTCTATGCCCTGACCGGGAAAAAGGACAATGTCTTCCTCCTCCGCGGCGAGCATTTCAAACACAACTACAATGCCGTGACCCGCAGCGGCTTCTACACCTTCCTCAACAAACATTTCAAACTCGGAGCCGAGGCTCCCGTGATCGAGCAGGACTACGAACCACTCACGCGCGAGCAACTCACGGTGTGGGACGCACAACATCCCGCTCCGCAGAAAAAGGGCGACGAGTTCGAGCGCACCCTCCTGAAATGGCTGACCGAGGACTCCGACAAACAGATCCGGGAAGCCTCCGCCACACCGGAAGGCGTGGCGAAGGTGCTGCGGCCCGCGATCGAGACGGTGATCGGGCGCAGTTATGCGGATGCGGGAGTGGTCGAATGGGATCTGGCGGACAAGCAGGACAGAGGCCCGTCGCTGGAAATGACGGGCACCCTGCTCAACAAGACCCACGGCGAAGAGGTGAAGGTGACCTGGCACTATCCCAAAGACTGGAAAGGCCGCGTCGCGATCTGGCTCGATGATCGTGGACGCGCCGGCCTCGACAGCGAAACGGTAAAGAGCCTCGTCAGCAAGGGGATTGCCGTGGTCGGTGCCGACCTTCTCTTCCAGGGTGGCGAACCGGTGAAGGAAACCCGCGTGGTGGAAAACCCGCGCGAATTCGCGGGCTACACACACGGATACAACCATTCCCTCTTCGCCTCGCGCGTCCACGATGTGCTCACTCTCGTCACCTTCCTCCGCAACACGAAGGTCGGATCACACCCGAATCCGGAGAGTGTTGTTTTGTCAGGAAGCGGACAATGCGGCATCATCGCCCTCGCCGCCCGCGCTCTCGCCGGGTCGGCGGTGGATCGTGCTGCGGTCGATACCGGCGGATTCCGCTTCGGCAAGATCCTCAGCTACCGGGATCCGATGTTCCAGCCGGGCGGCTCGAAGTATCTCGACGTGCCCGGCCTGATCACACTCAACGGAGACCTGCCTCTCCGCCTCGCCGGGGAAGGCAAGGATCCGGCGGGTGATCTGTCAGGATGGCTGATGGAGTGAATCACCTCACCCCGCCAGTTCCCGCACCTTTGCCAGGATCGCGCTCGCCTCGGACTCTCCTCCGGATGCGGCCCCGCGGGCCATTTCGGGGCGTCCGCCCCCCTTGCCTCCCGCGACGGCGAGTGCCTCGCGGACGAGGTCCCCGGCCTTCGCTTTCGCAGCGCTGTCCGGGTGGACGATGACGCCGAGGTGTACGGAACCCTCGTCGATCACGACCATCGCAACGATGCCGGCGAACTGGCGCGCCTTCACCGTGTTCATCGCTTCCTGGAGCAATTCCGGCGAATCCCCGGGGAGCCGTCCCGCCCAGAATCCCCCCGTCTGGCCCGCGAGGGTATCCTCATACCACTGCGAGGCGAGACCGGCGGCGGCTCCGGCGACCGCCTTTTTCACGGATTTCTCGGCCTGGACTGCGGCGGCGCGCACGGCGTCGCGATGGGCCTCGAATTGCTTCACGCGGGCGTTGGCTCCGGCAAGATCGCCCGAGTCCAAATCCTCGGCGATGAGGGTCGAAAGCGTATCGGTGTCGTTGGTCTCGACGTGGGACTTGCCGAGTTCCCGGAGCTTCGCATTGGCGGCGGCGAGCTTGTGCACAGCCTCGGCGAACTCGGACGCGAGGCGCGCCCCTTCCTCCGCGAGGACGGCCCTCGCCGCTTCCCCGTAAACCGCTTCGACCCGGCGTATTCCCGCGGCGACGGCCCCCTCGCTGCGAATCTTGAAGAAACCGATCGCACCCGTCGATTTCACATGCGTGCCGCCGCAGAGTTCCATCGAGTAGCCGTCGAAGGCACCCGATTGACCACCGACCTGGACGACGCGGACGCGGTCGCCGTATTTGTCGCCAAAAAATTGCATGATGCCGGGCCGTCCCTTCACCTCGGCTTGTGCCACCTCGGAGACGAAGACCGGATCGTCGGACCGAATGCATCGATTCACCTCCGCCTCGATTTTGGCGAGCTGTTCGGGAGTGACCGCAGCGGAATTGAAGTCGAAGCGCAGTCGATCCGGAGCAACGAGCGAGCCCTGCTGGGTGGCATCGGGACTGACGACCTGGTGCAGCGCCCAATGGAAGAGGTGGGTTGCGGTGTGGTGTGCCTCGATGGCGCGGCGGCGCGAAGGGTCGACTCTGAGGATGACCTCGCTGGTGGTCTTGTCAGGGAGTTTTTCCAACTGCAACACCGTGGCCTCGCCCACACCGAGGGCGGCGAGCACGGGAATGGTCTCCCCATTGGCTACGAGCACGCCGGTATCGCCGAGTTGTCCGCCTTTCTCGATATAAAACGGGCTGCGATCGACGATCGCGAACGCATCGGCTCCGCTTTCGATCCATTCTTCGACCCTGGCTTCGGATTGGTCCCTTTCGTATCCGACAAACTCCGTCTTCACGTCGGTCTCGATCCTGACGGCTTCGACGACCGCCGTCTTCTGCCCTTCCGCTCCGGTGCTCTTGTGGGCATCGACGAGACGGGCGACCTCGTCGGGATCCGTCGCGAGGCGACGCTCGTCGAGGAGCAGTTTGGTGAGGTCGGTGGGGAATCCGAATGTCTCCCAGAGTTTCACCACGGTGGCGGCGGGGAAGAGGCTGCCGGGCACAACCTTCACGGCGGCTTCGTCGAACAACTTCAGACCGCGGTCGAGGGTGCGGTTGAACTGCTCCTCTTCCGCCCGGAGGACCGTCGCGATCTTTTCCTGACGCGAGACCAGCTCGGGAAAGACGCCGCCGAATTCCGCCACGAGGACCGGGACGAGTTGGTGGAGGAAGGGATTCTCCGCGTCGAATCCGAGGACGCGACCGAAACGCACGGCGCGGCGCAGGATGTTGCGGATCACGTAGTTCCGCCCGCCGTTGCCCGGCTCGATCCCGTCGGCGATGGCAAAACTGACCGTGCGGACATGGTCGCCGATGACGCGGAAGGCCACGTCGATCTGCTCCTGTTCGGAGAGGCTGTGGCGCTGTCCTCCTTCGGGCACCGTTGCGGTGTAGCTCCGGCCGCTGAGGGCGGAGAGCTTCGCAAAGATCGGAGTGAAGACGTCGGTGTCGTAGTTCGAGGCGAGCTTCGAGAAATCGGTCAGTCCCTTGGTGCCCTGAATCACCGCGCAGGCGCGTTCGAAGCCCATGCCGGTATCGACGTGGCAGGCCGGGAGCGGGCGAAAGGAGCCGTCCTCATTTGCGTTGAACTGGATGAAGACCAAATTCCAGATCTCGATGCAGCGGGCATCGCCCTCGTTGACGAGGCTTCCCCCGGTGTCTCCGTTGGGCGTGAGATCGACATGGATTTCCGAGCAAGGACCGCAGGGCCCCGTCTCGCCCATCATCCAGAAATTGTCTTTCCGGTTTCCGTTGACGATGTGGATCGCCGGATCGAGTCCTGCCTCGGTGAAGATTGCGGCCCAATAACGGTAGGCTTCCTCATCGAATTCGGCCGGGTCGCCCTCGGCGGGTGCATACACCGTCGCGTAGAGTCGGTTCGCGGGAAGTCCCCATCGCTCTGTGAGCAGTTCCCAGGCCCAGTGGATCGCGTCCTTCTTGAAGTAATCGCCGAAAGACCAGTTGCCCAGCATCTCGAAGAGGGTGTGGTGGTAGGTGTCGTAGCCGACGTCCTCGAGATCGTTGTGTTTGCCGCCGGCGCGGATGCACTTCTGCGTGTCGGCGGCGCGCGGCGGATCGTAGGGCGCGACTTCGGTGCCAAGGAAATAGGGAATGAACTGATTCATGCCCGCATTGGTGAAAAGCAGGTTCGGCGAGGTCGGCATGAGGGAGGCCGAGGGCACGATGGCATGTTTCTTTTCGGCGAAGAAATCGAGGAAGGATTGCCGGATGTCGCGGGAGGTCATGGAGCGGGGACGGTAGCCCGGAGCCGCAAGGGTGCAAGTCGCAAGGGGGGGCTCCCACCGATCCGATGAATCCGGTTTCGGACAGAACAGGAAACCCGGTCGACGTGGAGATTTCCCCTCCTCGCTCAAAGACAAACCTTCGATCCATGCAACCGGGTCGCGGCAGCCACCTGACCCTGTTCAATCGGGCTCTTTTAGTCGAAATATTCCGCCCAGGAATGCGAGGTTTCCCATACTTTCACGGAGACGACACGGACCGAGTCGCGAAGGGGAAACCCGTGGATTGGGTCCGCTCGGTAGGCCTCGAGGGAGGCCACGAGATGGCGGTGGATCTCGCGGGCGAGGACCTCGGTGGTGGGGTCCTCGGACTCAAAGCCGATGACGCGCTCGCCATAGCGCGCCTTGAATTCGGCGTAGGCGGGATCGGCCGTATTCATGCAGAGGGCGTGGTCGTAGCGATCCAGAAAGGCCGCCAGGGCGAGCTTCAGCACCTTGAAGTCGCAGACCATGTCGCGCTCGTCGAGAGTGTCCGCCTCGAGGACACACTCCACCTTCCGGGAGTGACCGTGGGGAAAACGGCACTTGTCGGGGTGTTTGCTGAGCATGTGGCCGTTTTCGACCTCGAAGATGCGGCAGATGCGGTAGGGCATGGCGGGAGAAATGGAACCCCTTCGCACGGTCACAGGGAAACGCAAGCCGGGATCGGGATCAGGGAAAGTGCAGGGCGTAATCCGCCTGGAATGTCTCTTCCCCAATCAGGTGAACTGATCCGTCGGTCAGCCCGACAATGCGCTGGTTTCCGAGGGGAGCGGAGGAGGCCAGGCAGGGCTCCGGCACCGGAGTGCCCAGCGAGAAGCCGGGGCGATAGAGGAAACCGACGGCAATGCCCTGTTTCGATTCGAGAATGGCGGGTTCGAGATACCCGCCTTCGCTCAACTGCGCCAGGCTCTCCGGAAACGCATCGTTGTGATCGCTCGCGTAGGAATGGCATCCGATCAGGATCTGGCGGACCTGACTTTTCACCAGGGACTGCTTGGCCCGTACGTTGGCCCGGTTGTAGGCCGGCAAGGCGAGCGAGGTCAGAATCGCCAGAGTGAAAACTCCCGTGAAGATCCCAATGCTCCCGGTCACAATTCCCGCAATGCCGAGTCCCCGGCCCTTCAGGGTGCCACCGGAACGGTCGATATTCCTCATTGCGAAGATTCCGAGAAGGATTGCGGGAATCGCCCCGGCGAGCCAGAGGCAGGTCATGCTGAGGATGCCGAGGACGAGGCTCCAGACCGCCTGGGAGGAGGTTTTCGCGGGCGGAACCGGTGAGGTCAGGAGGGATGACATGGCACGAGGGTGCGCGTGGCATTGGGCGAAGTCAATCTCCGTTCAGTCCACCGGCTCGCGCATCAGCGGATTGGCCATCGATTCGGGACTGAGGAGTTCGTCGAGCTGCTCCTGGGAAAGCCAGCCGTTCTCGAGGACGAGTTCGCAGACTCCTCGGCCCGATTTCAGCGCCTCCTTCGCGATCGCCGCAGAACGCTCGTAGCCGAGGACGGGATTGAGCGCGGTGACGATGCCGATGGAGTTCTTCACGTAGTTCGCGCACTTCTCCCGATTTGCCGTGATGCCGCTGATACAGCGCGTCGTCAGGACGATGGCGGCATTTTTCAGCAGCATGAGGCTGCCGAGCAAGTTGTACGCGATGATGGGTTCGGCCATGTTCAGTTCGAATTCACTCGCTTCCGCAGCGAGGGAGACAGTCGTGTCCGACCCGATAATCTGGTAGCAGATCTGGTTGACGACCTCGGGCAGCACGGGATTGACCTTGCCCGGCATGATGGAGGAGCCGGGCTGGAGTGGAGGCAGGTTGATTTCCTCGAGGCCGCAGCGCGGACCGGAGGAGGCCCAGCGCAGGTCATTGCAGATTTTGGAAAGCTGGATTGCGGTGACCTTGAGCGCACTGCTCATCACCGCGAAGTCGGCGGCGTCCTGAGTCGCCTCGACGAGGTCTTTCGCGAGGGTGACGGGATGGCCGCTGACCACCGCAAGCTTTCTCGTGCAGAGTTCGGCATAGCCGCGCGGGCTGTTGAGCCCGGTTCCGATCGCGGTCGCGCCCATGTTGACAACGAGGAGATCCTCGGCGGCGCGGTGGAGCCGACGCATGCCGTCGTTCAACATCGTCGCGTAGGCGGTGAACTCCTGGCCCAGGGTCATGGGCACGGCGTCCTGATTCTCCGTGCGGCCCATCTTGAGCACGTCGGCGAACTCGCTTGCTTTGGTCTGGAAGGCTTTGCGCAACACCCCGAGTGCCGAGACAGTCTCGTGGGTGGCGGAGATGACGGCGAGCTTCACCGCCGTGGGATAGACGTCGTTGGTCGACTGCGAGCAGTTGACGTGATCGTTGGGGTGGCAATGTTCGTATTCGCCCTTCTCGTGGCCGAGGATCTCGAGGGCGAGATTGGCGACGACCTCGTTGGCGTTCATGTTTGACGAGGTGCCAGCCCCACCCTGGACCATATCGACGACGAAGTCCTCGTGCCGTTCGCCGCGA
>CALDKL010000197.1 GCA_937898895.1 uncultured Verrucomicrobiae bacterium
TCGGCAAACGTGATCGCCCACGACATGGGCGGAGGGATCGATCTGCGCGACGCGCACGGGATCTCCGTCTCGGCCAATACCTTCACCCTGATGCATCACTTCGCCGTGCGAGTCTCGGAGACCAGCGGACGCATCACGATCTCGGCAAACCATTTTGGCAACAGCCACATCGGGGCGGGCCAGGAAAAACGATTCCTCGAGCACAAGAACCCTGTCCAGCTCGACATCGGGCACGGCGTGGTGCTGGAAAACACCAGGAGCATCACGATCACAGGCAATCAATTTTCCGGCCTTGACGGACCAGCGGTGCGCTCCATCGGTGCCTGCGAAAAGATCCTCATCGACGGAAACCTCACCACCGATCTCAACCGCCGCACGCCCGAGGCAAAGGAACCGTTCGCGCTTTCCCCGGAGACCAAGGCCACCCTTTCGGACAACTGCAACGACTAAGAACCCATCTTTCCCTCACACATGAACACGTCACGCCGCCGCTTCCTCAAAACCGCTTCGACCACTGCCCTCGCCGCTCCCTGGATCGGCTGGAAAACCACCGCCTCGGGGGCTCCGAGCGGGAACCTGCGCTTTGCCAACTTCGGGGCGGCGGGTCGTGCCTGGGGGGATCTCACGGAAATGCTCCAGGCACCCAACACGACTCTCGTAGCGGTGGCCGAGGTCGATCTTGACCGCACCAAGCAGCTTGCCGGAGCCCACCCAGGCGCGAAGGTCTTCCAGGACTGGCGCGAATTGCTCGACAAGATGCACCAGGAAATCGACGCGGTCGTGATCGGGACACCCGACCACATGCACGCGCCCATCGCGATGGCCGCGATGCAACTCGGCAAACACGTCTATTGTGAAAAACCGCTCACCCGCACCCTGAGTGAGTCGCGCCGCCTCCGCGAGTATGCCGCCGAGCACAATCGGATGACCCAGATGGGCATTCAGGTTGCCTCGGGTTCGGGCAACCAGACCGCCGTGAAACTTCTCCAGGCCGGGATCGTGGGAAAAGTGAAGGAAGTCCACAGCTCCTGCCCGAAATCGTGGGGCGCGATGACCCCGCTGCCCGACAGCAGCGAAGCTCCGCCTGCCTCGCTCGATTGGGACAAATGGATCGGTGTCGGGAAAATGCGGAAGTTTGTCCCGCGCGAGTTTCACCCAGGCAATTGGCGCAAGCGGATCGGCTATGGCACTGGCACGCTCGGCGACATGGGGTGTCACATCTACCACACCTGGTTCATGGGTCTCGGCATGCCGACGACGCTCGAGGTGAGTTCGCATGGTCCCGCGCCGGTGGACGGCGACAGTTGGCCGCTCGATGGTTTGGTGCGCCATCGGATGAAAGGGAACGGTCTCACTGCTGGCGATTTTACCTTCACCTGGTACGACGGCGCGCAGCGTGTGCCCGCTGAGGTGCTCGCCCTGCTCGGTCCCGAAGAGAAAAATGCCGCTGGGAAGGTGATCGAAAAGGCTCCCTCCACCGGCACGCTCGTGATCGGCACGACGGGGGTTCTCGTGATTCCCCACGGCGGCTTGCCGACGATTTACCGCGACGGAAAAAAATCCGACGAAGTCATCGAAGTGGTCGAGGCGGGCCACCATCACAAAAACTTCGCCGACGCGATCCGCGGGGACATTCCCGGCAAACCGCTCACGAATTTCGATTACGCGGGCCCGATGACGGAGACCGTCCTCCTCGGCACGGTGGCGATGCGTTTGCCCGGCCAAACCCTTCATTGGGACGCAGCCGCCGGAACATTCGATTCCCAGGCAGCCAATGCGATGATCCACGAGACGTATCGAAAAGGCTGGGAGGTTGAGGGCCTTTGACCCACGAACCGTTTCGGTCCCAAGCTCCGGGTGACCTTCCCTTGCTCCCCGGAGTTGCCAGTGGGGTGATCGCTAAATACGTGTGCAAAACTCGTGAGGAATCGTTTTCAACTTCAAGGCGAGAGGAGGGAGTTGAGCGAGCTCAACGACCGACGAGTCACGCAGAAGGTGGAAAAGAGGCTCGCGATCTTGAAAAGAATCGAGCGAAGCGCGCTGATTTTTAAATCGTAAAAAAACCATTTTGTGCACGAATTTAGCGATCGCTTCACTTGCGGTGGCGGGCTCCTCCTACAGCGATATGGCCCTCGATGTCATGGTGTGTCCTTGGGGGAGCAATCCCAAAATCACTCTGGAAAAATCGACCAGGTTCCTGGCCTTGTTCTGTGAATGGGCGAGGTCGCACCATCTTCGCATCACCAAGAGAGGGTGCGGGAGCGCCGCTTCCCGATAGGGGGTGGTTCCGCACCGTCAGGATCCCACGACGGTGCGAGAGCTTGTGAAATTTTTCACAATCTCCCTTGCCCCGCCCTGGCGGAGACGTAACCTTGAGAGATCACGAAACTCCCCCTTCCGCGAGACGCCATGTCCGAGACGAACGCGCATCACGCCGCCTACGATTCAAAAATCGAGGGCAACATCATTTTCACCAAGGTCGACACCGCGATCAACTGGATGCGGAAAAACTCCCTGTGGCCCATGCCGATGGGGCTGGCCTGTTGCGCGATCGAACTGATGGGCACGGGAGCCTCCCGCTTCGATATCGCCCGATTTGGGGCCGAGGTGATGCGTTTTTCTCCCCGCCAGGCCGACGTCATGATCGTGGCCGGCACGGTGACCTACAAGATGGCCCTCGCCGTGAAGCGGATCTGGGATCAGATGCCGGCTCCGAAATGGTGCATTGCGATGGGGGCCTGCGCCTCCTCCGGCGGGATGTATCGCAGCTACGCCGTCCTCCAGGGCATCGACAATCTCATCCCGGTCGATGTCTATGTGTCCGGCTGCCCGCCCCGTCCCGAGGCGCTCCTCGAGGGGCTCATGCGATTGCAGGACAAAATCGCGAAATCGGAGTCGGCTCGCACCCATTTCAAGGTCGAGGAGGCGGTCTGAATCCCTTGTTTATCCACCCCGCCGAGTCATGTCCACGGTCCTCTCCATCCTCAAGGAACGCTTTTCCGAAGCCATTCTCAACACGGTCGAATTCCGGGGCGAACACACCGTGATCGTCGAGAAGGCGAGGGCTCTCGAGATCCTGCGGTACTGCCGCAGCGAACTCGGATTCGACTATCTCATCGACATCAGCAGTCTCGACCACCTCGGCATGGATCCGCGTTGGGAGATGGTGTACGAACTCTATGCCCTCGGCAACGGGGCGAAGCACCATCTCCGCATCAAATACCAACTGCGCGAGGGCGACAAGGCCGACTCCGTGTCGGAAATCTGGCCCACGGCCGGCTGGCACGAACGCGAGGTCTGGGACATGATGGGGATCGAGTTCACCGGCCTCGCCGATCACCGCCGCATCCTCATGTGGGAAGGGTATCCCTATTTTCCCCTGCGGAAGGATTTTCCTCTCGCCGGTCGCCCCACCGACATGCCGGAAGTCGCTTTCACCCGTCGCGCTCCTCTCGCGGGAGGGCCGTTTGTCACCGCACCGACCTCGGAAAGCACCCCCTACCGCGAGCCACGTTCGCGCGAGATGGATTGAACCGGGCCGCCTCCGTGTGGTCCCTATCTGCTGGATGGACTGGCTTTCCGAGCAGTTGCTTGCGATACGCGAACAGGAGGAATGGTTTG
>CALDKL010000198.1 GCA_937898895.1 uncultured Verrucomicrobiae bacterium
TTCTCACTCCTTCTCACTCCTTCTCACTCCTTCTCACTCCTTCTCACTCCTTCTCACTCCTTCTCGCGGATGGGTATGATCCCTCCCCTCATGGGCACCGTCGCGGACGCTTCACCGCGATCCGCAATACACGAGACTACCGCTCCCGCGCCTCGCCAGACGTCGTCAAACGTCCGCGTCACGCAGACGTTTCTGGCGGAGCACAAAACCAAAAAACACGGCAATGGCCAAGCACAGATGGCGCAGACGACACGGAATCAGAAGGAAGAGAGAGATGGGATGGGTTCACTCAATGAGTGAACTTCGATTCCTCCCCATTCCCTTGACTTGTACGAGTATTCGGTGTGTTCCGTGCTTCCCCAACTTCGGATTCAGGCAAAACCCTCTTGACTCTCCTTCGCGACCCTGTTGACTCCGCGCATGTCTTCCTCCGACACCTCCGGGAATCGCGCGACGAAGGTCGGTCTGGTCACCGCCGTCGCCATCGTCGTCGCAAACATGATCGGCACCGGGGTCTTTGGCAGTCTTGGCTTCCAGGTCGCCGGAATCCCTTCGGGGTTTCCCATCCTCTTCCTCTGGCTCCTCGGTGGAATTGTTTCGTTTTGCGGGGCGGTCTGCTATGCCGAACTGGCTTCGATTTTTCCAAAGTCGGGCGGTGAATACCACCTGCTCTCGAAGTCGTGGAATCCCTTCATCGGCTTCCTCGCAGGATGGCTTTCGGTGACGGTCGGTTTCGCGGCTCCCGTCGCCGCAAACGCGGTCCTGCTCGGAAACTACATGAACAAGATCACGGGGCTTCACCCGCTCTGGTTCGGAGTGCCGGTGGTGCTGGCGGTGACGCTGATTCACCTTGGCAAGTTGAGCAACATCGGGATTTTCCAATCCGGTTTCACCTATGCCAAGGTGGCCCTGATCGTCGTGCTCGGGCTCCTCGCCTTTGTCCTCGGCACGGCCCAACCGATCTCGTTCCTTCCACAGACCGGCGACGGAAGTCTCATCGCCTCGAAGAACTTCGCGACCTCGCTCATCTATGTGCTCTATGCCTACACCGGATGGAATGCGGCGACCTACATGATGGATGAGGTGAAGCAACCAGAGAAAACCGTGCCGCTTGCCCTGCTCATCGGAACGGGCCTCGTCACGACACTCTATGTTTTCATCAACGCGGCCTTTCTCTATTCCACCCCGATCCCGGCGATGTCGGGACAACCCCAGGTGGGACTGATCGCGGCGGAATCATTTCTCGGGACCAGCGGAGGGATGATCATGGGCATCCTCATCAGCTTCGGCCTCGTCTCGACGGTCAGCTCGATGACCTGGGCGGGACCGCGCGTGACTGCGGCGATCGGACGGGATCACCGTCGCTTTCACTTTCTCGGAAAGCCGAATCGCAATGGAGTGCCCGCCCTCGCCGTGATCCTCCAGGCGGTCATCGTCCTCGCTCTCGTCGGTTCCGCGACCTTTGAGCAGCTCATCGTCTATGTCCAGGCTCTGCTGACGATCTCTTCGCTCATGGTTGTGGCCGGGGTGGTCCTCTTGCGAGTGAAACACCCCGACCTGAAGCGCCCCTACCGGGCTTGGGCATATCCCTTGACCCCTCTCGTGTTCGGAGGAGTGAGCCTCTACATGCTCTGGTTTCAGATTCAGGAAAAGCCGATCGAATCGCTCTACGGTCTCGGCACGCTTGCCCTCGGTGTGCTCGTTTACTTCCTGTTTGTCCACGAAAAGAAACCCACTTAACGGGGCCTTCAGCGGCTTTTTTGCAGAAATCGTCGCAAAAAGGGGCGTCACACGAACAAAATGCTTGCACGATATTCTTAACCTTCCTTAAATAATGCACCGCCCGTCCAATCCGCTCTCCAACCTGTTTGTCCGCCTCCAATCCAGCGCGTGAATACCAACCTTCCGGGGCCCGTGAACCAGAGAGTCACTCCCCGAATGTCTTTGTCGCGCCCGCAGACGGAATTTCGCATCATTCCGCGCCGATTTTCTCCGCCGGGGGGGCTCGGGAAAAGCTGGATTGGGTTTCGCTCCTCGATGAATTACCCCACGGACTCGTCGTGCTCGGACCGAAGCAAGAACTTCGTCACGAAACGGCAGCCTGCCGACAATTGACAGGGTATGGGATCGCTGAAAAAGGCGGTGTCGAGGGTTGGCTTTCCGCTCTTTGCCCGGAACCGGGCCATCGTGAAAAAGTGATCAACT
>CALDKL010000199.1 GCA_937898895.1 uncultured Verrucomicrobiae bacterium
CCAGTCGAATGAAAGCATTTTCCGCCTTTGGCGAAAGTGGTCGGAACGACTGGATGGACTGCGCCTCGCTGAGGCACATTCCTGCGCATTCGCTCGCTGCGCTCGCCGATTTCGTGCGCTGACGCGCCGTGGCAGGCGAACCCGCTTCGCTGGTTCGAACCCAGTCGAATGAAAGCATTTTCCGCCTTTGGCGAAAGTGGTCGGAACGACTGGATTCGAACCAGCGACCCCCACACCCCCAGTGTGGTGCGCTACCAGGCTGCGCTACGTCCCGTCACTTTCACCGGTCGAATGACCGGAGGAGAAGTGTGGACGAAAATCCAGGTTCTGCAAGTGGCATGTCCTCCAAAAAAAATCGAAAAACTGCGCGGATCTTGTTTCGACTCGCCCGGATTCTGTGCCATGCTTCACCCCCCAAATGAAAGCGCAGCAGGTCAAGGCAGCCGTCGTCGGCGCGAGCGGCTACACGGGACAGGAACTGATCCGCCTCCTCGCGATGCACCCGCACGTGGAACTCGTCGCGGTGACTTCGCGCCAGGAAGCAGGCAAGTCCCTCGCTTCCGTTTTTCCACGGCTTTCGGGATCCCCTGCGATTTCAGAGATTGCCTTCATCGTGCCCGAGGTCGAGGCCATCGTTGCGAGCGGAGCTTCGGCCGTGTTCCTGGCATTGCCACATGGAGTCGCCGCCGAGTTCGCCGTGCCTCTGCTCGAGCGAGGATTGCGCCTCATCGATCTCAGCGCCGATTTCCGTCTCCGCGACGCGGCGGTCTATCGTGAATTCTACGGGCACGAACACCCCGCCCCCGATCTGCTTGCCCGCGCGGTGTATGGCCTTCCGGAATTCTACCGCGAAGCGATTGCCGCAGCCGATCTCGTGGCCTCGCCGGGCTGCTATCCGACGAGTATTCTCATGCCACTCATTCCTCTCTTGCGCGAGGGAATCATCTCCGCCGACGGCATCGCCGTGGCGAGCCTCTCCGGAGCCAGCGGAGCCGGAAAGAAGGCCGAGGCCACCCTCCTCTTTGCCGAGGTAAACGAGAGTCTGCGCGCCTACGGCGCTCCGAAGCATCGACATCTCAGCGAGATCGAACAGGAACTCTCTTTTGCGGCCGGAGCCAAGGTGACGGTTTCGTTCGTGCCCCATCTCATGCCGATCACGGCCGGGATTCTCACGACGATTTTCTGTGAGGGAAAAGGAGATTTGGCGACTCTTTCCGCACGCGTTTCCGCAGTCTACGAGGAATGCTACCGCGACTGTCCCTTCGTTCGTGTTCGCGGGGAGGGTAGTTTTGCCGATACAAAGCACGTCGTGCGTACGAATTTCGTCGATCTTGGATGGGTCGTCGACCTGCGGACGGGCCGCCTCATTCTCTCGAGTGCCGAGGACAATCTCGGAAAAGGGGCCGGCAGTCAGGCGATTCAGAGTTTTAACCTCATGTTCGGCCTGCCCGAGACGACGGGCCTGCTTCAATTTTGATCCGATTCCACTCCGATCCTGCCATGGGCAAAAAAGTGAAAGTGATAGAAGGCGGTATCTGCGCACCGCAGGGATTCAAGGCGGGGGCTCTGGCCTGTGGCATCAAGAACCCCGCCGTCGAGCGACTCGATCTCGCGCTGATCTACTCCGAGTTTCCCACTGTGGGAGCTGCCGTCTACACGCAGAACCAGGTCTGCGCCGCCCCGGTGCGTCTCTCGGCGAGCTATCTGAAATCGGCCGAGCCGCGCGCCATCATCGCAAACAGTGGCAATGCCAATGCCTGCACGGGCCCTGATGGGCTCCTCAACGCCCGCGCCATGACGGCCGCGACGGCAAGAGCACTCGGACTCAAGCAGCGCGAGGTGCAGGTGTGCTCCACGGGAATCATCGGCGTCCCTCTCCCGATCGACCGGATCGAGCCGCGCCTTCCCGAGTTGGTGGCTTCGTTAGGATGTGATGGAGAGGCGGCCGCGCGCGCCATCATGACGAGCGATACCCGTCCGAAGGAAATCGCCGTGCAGGTGAAGATCGGCGACGTCCGGGTGAGGATCGGAGCCATCGCCAAGGGTGCCGGCATGATCAATCCGCACATGGCCACGATGCTGTGTTTTGTCACCACC
>CALDKL010000200.1 GCA_937898895.1 uncultured Verrucomicrobiae bacterium
TCGAGAATTGAAAAGTTTCCCCTTTCGGGTTCGAATGCGTAGACGCAGCCTGGCGAACCGGATAGGGCCGACATCATTACGGAGAAATATCCGATATTGGCACCGACGTCGAGGCAGAGGCTCCCGGGTTCGATCACTTTCCGCAGAAGCTGTGTGATATGTTCTTCGTGAAGGCCGGTCAGGAATCCGATAAAATGGGGATCCGGCGGAATGAACATTCTCCCGCCCGCAGGGGGCGTGAATATCTGACCGAGCGGATGGCGGCGGACATGATTTCTCGCTATGGTAAACATCCCGTGTCGTCGCGTGACCCGCAAAAGGGCACGGTAAAGAATCGGTTCCAGTTTGAGGTGGGGAGCCGATTCGAAATTCTCAGGCAGATTCGAGATCATGAGTTTTGATTGACGAAGACCGCGTCGGCCCATAAGGGCTGATTGCTTGTACTACCGAACGGTTCGGAAATTCCGTAGAGCCGGAATCCGGATTGTCGCAATTCTTCGTAAATATCGTCAAATACAGCTCCGTTCTCATAGTGCCGTATGTAGTTCACTTCAATGAGGATGGATCGGGTTCTCTGCAAGGTCGACACGGCTCCGGCAAGCACCTCGATTTCAAATCCCTGGACATCCAGTTTGAGAAGCCCGACGGTGACTTCATGGGGAATCGCGCTGTCGAGTGTGATCGTTGGAACAGTCAGTGTTTCAGCGATTGAAAAATCGCCATTCGAATAGGCCGAATGGATTCCTTTCTCTGGCCGAAGACCGCTGGTCATGCGACTGTTTGCAGTCACGTGCAGTTCAAGACTTCCTTCGGTGCGACCCACGGCCGCAGGAATTTGCTTCGCGTTTGGGAGATGTTGCAGTGTCGCGGCGAGTTCGGCCTGGCACGAGGGTTGTGGTTCCATCGCGTACACGGATTGGAAGGGCCTTAGTTTTGCGGCCGCCGCGACAAAATCTCCAACGTTTGCCCCCACGTCCACGAGCGTCCAGGGTTCTTTGGCATTTCTCAGAAACTCCGGCCAAAGATCGTATCGGCACGTTTCGACGGCGGTTTCGATCTCCCTGGAATTGGGGAGTCCGAGGCGCGAGAGGCGGAATTTTCGGTGGCGCGAGGCGACCAGTCCGTAGGGAAGAAGACTTCGTAGGATCTCTTTGGGGTTCATGCGTCAGTGGATCAGAGCGTTCGCAGTGCCTCAATCAATCGTTCCCCATACCTCTCCCAGGTGAACTCACGCGCCCTTTCCCGCGAGGCCATCGCCGCCTCGTTTCGCCACTCGCGATCTTCCACCGCGACCTCGATCGCGTTGGCAAGGGCCAGCGGGTCTCGTTCCGGGACGAGGCGTGCCTCGATGCCATCGCGGGCGACCGATCCGCTCGCCTGTGTCACGATCTGCGGCAGCCCCGCCGCGAGGGCCTCGTAAGTGACCTCGGCCGAGCCTTCGGCGAGAGAGGGCAGCACAAACAGATCGGCGCGCTGGAATTCTTCGTGGATGCGGTCGCGGGGGATTCGGCCAAGGAAGGTCAGATGGCGGCAGTCGGGGTGGCGGCGGACGGTGTCGGTGACATGGCCGGCGATGCGGAACTCGTAGTGTCGGCCCGCTTCGCGGAGAGTGTTTGCGGCCCCGGCGAGAGTGTGGATGCCTTTGCGCAGATCGGCGGTGCCGACGAAGAGGATGCGGCCCGGTTTGGGGTGGGGTTCGAGCGCGAGCCAGCGCGGGTCCATGCCGTAGGGGACGAGGGCGGTCTGCTCCCGCGCGACGCCCCAGTGGGCGACCAGATCGTCCTGCACCGCCTGCGAGGGGCAGAGGCAGAAATCGACATTGCGGGGAAAGGGGTCGTCCGGAAGATACCGTTGGCGGAGACGGGCGTAGTCGGGGGCTTCCGGTTCCCACTCGGGAAAGCGGGAACGTTCTTCGGCGAGAATTCGCTCGGTCGAGAGCAGGATGTAGATCTCCGATACCACCGTGAGTCCGCGATGCCTCGCTTCGGGGATGACGGATCCCGCCTCGTTGAGCATCGAATAGACATGGGTGGCCTCTCCGAAACCTCGACGGATCATGGCCCTGGACCAGGCCGCCGAGATGGCGAGTTGATTTGCGAAGGAGGCGCTCGCATTCCGGCGGCCCAAATGGGGCTGCAGCGCCTGGCGCAGGAGAGGGCCCGCAAAGGTGGTGGTCTTTGCCCGAACGCGAGAGGGTAGAGTCCGCCGCGCGAGACGGTCGAGTCCGGGGAGGGAAAGGGGCAGGAAGCGACCCAGGCCGAGGAAACGGCCCAGCCCCAGATTGCCCGCGAGATCCGTGTAGAATCGCTCGAGCATCCCGGCTTCCTCGAGAAGGCGCGGGATCGCGTAGCCGCGCCGGGCACCGGTTTGGATTGCGAGGAATCGCATCAGAGAATCGAGGTGGGGCGCTCCCCGCTGACCAGCATCGTCATCCAGAGTCCCGGAATCCTGCCCGCCCCCCGGAAGCGGAGATTCGTGAAGCCGGTTTGCTCCAGCAATCGAGAGAGGGTCTTTCGGCTCCACAGTTTGATATGGCCACCGTCCCAGAGGGGATCGACATGGGCATCCCAGCCTCCGGAAAGGGCGATGAGAAGATTTTTGAAATACCCGTGGTAGGGCGTGGTGCAAAGGAAGCGCCCTCCGGGACGAAGCGCCGCGAAGCAACCTCTCGCGTAGGCGCGGGGATCGTAGAGAGGCTCGACGACCTCGGTGCTGACGATGAGGTCGAAGGGGGCCACTGCGAGCTTTGTCAGGATCTGATCGTCCGCTGCGAGGATCTCGAATCGCCCCTTGGGATGGGCAGCGCGTGCCTGGGAAATTCCCTGTTCGCTGAGGTCGATCCCGACGACGGTGCAGCCGAGCTTGAGAAACTCGCCGCAGGTGTAGCCATTGCCGCATCCCACGTCGAGAACACGAGTCCCGGGACCGACCGCCCCGGCGAGAGCCATCACCTGGGGCATAAAATGCCGGTGCATGTGGGAGGGGGCGGCGTCCGCAAAGCCATAATCGCGATATCCTGACTCACTCATCGTCTTTGTCCGGTCCATTCCCGTGCCTTGATGATCCATTTTCCAAAAATCCACGCGAGAAGACGCTCGCATCGGGTGTTGACGGGCTTCGATCGGTGGTGAAAGAGCACATCGCCGTGTCCCCGAATCGTCAGGATCTGGCGACGAAAGCCGAGATGCTCGAGCCGTTTGCAGGAGCGCAGAAGCCTTCGCGGCTCTTGCGACGACAGCGAGCGCAATTCACATGGGCTTCCTGCATTCTGTGGTCTCAACCGTTGCACTCGACTCATCAGGCTTGAGGGGGCTGCAATGGGTGTAAATGAACCTACGCCACTTTTCAGACAGGGCGGCATAAGAAAAATTGTCGAGGTAATGTCGCTGAAGTCGCGTCGGTTCGATCCCTCCTCGTTGGATCCTGGCCGACATCTCCTCAACCGCCTGAAGAAAGGCCTCGTCCGAGTCGACGGGCGTAATCAGGCAATCGGGATTGGCGTAGTCCGGAATTCCCCCGGCATCGGTCGAAACGAAGGGGACGCCACAGGCCATTGATTCGAGAAGGACCAGCGGCGCTCCCTCGGATCCGATCGTAGGCAACAAGGTCATGTCGAAGGATCGAATCAAATCGACATAGGCCTGGGCATCAGGATAGCGTCCGTGGCAAAAGATCTGGCCTTCCCATCCCCTGGAACGGATCCATTGACGGATTGGCTCTTCTTCAGGGCCACTGCCGAACA
>CALDKL010000201.1 GCA_937898895.1 uncultured Verrucomicrobiae bacterium
AGCCGTTGAAGTGGCGATTGCCGCTGCCATTTCCGTTGCCGTTCCCGTTTCCATACGGGTGGCCGTTGTGGCCATTGCCGTTGAAATCGCCGTTGGAGGTCGGCAGGGCACGCTGGATTTCGCCGTATCCATCGGCGGGCACAAAGCCCGTCTGCTGGATCTCGCGGTCGACGGCCTGCTGGAGCAGTTGGTAGAGCCGCGCGACCTCGCCCGGGACACGGTCGAGGTCAGTGAGTTCGGTCTGGATGCTGACGGAGAACTGATGGGAAGAGAAGCCGGGCAGGCCGAGCTTCTTGCTGTAGTCACTGGTAAGGATGAGGGCCATGGGTTTCGTGGGGGTTGGGTTTGGGTTGGGAGTCGATCTCCCCCGATCGCTGGGAACGGGGGAGGGTGGAGTTCAGCTCGGGCCATTCATGAGCCGCCGTCTCCCATCCGGGCGTGCCATGAAGGCATTCCCGGAGGAGACCATCCACGAGGCGCGTCATCGGCAGGCGACGACGTTTGGCCTCGTGGAAGAGCGCGGCGATGAGGGCACGCGAGATGACCGGCTGGTAACAGGTAGCCTTTGCCATCAAGGGTTTATGCCGCAGGGAAGGGGGCCTGTTGCAGGGCGCTGAGGTCTGTGCCAGCCGCTTGCATCCCGGCTAATTGTGGAGAAGCTGGTTTTCTCCCCGGCGTTGGCCAACCCCAGGTGACCCTTGCCGGTCCCACATGAAAGAGGACTTGCATCAAGAGATCCTGAACGCCCAGCAGCGGGAGGCCTTGCGCCTGCGGGATGAAGAGCGTCTCACCTATCCGCAGATCGCGGCGCGCATGGGGGTTTCGACCCACCGTATCCGACAAGTGTTGTCCGTCGCGAGGGCGAGACTCCGGGATTGTGCGGAGCATGGGGATGAAGCGCTGTGCCTGGTGCCCCTGCGGGTGCGCCACTTTTTGGAGTACCACGGATTCGACGGACGGATGGCGCTGCGGGAGGCGATCGATTCTGGACGCCTCTCCTGGGACATTTCGAGAAAGCGATTGATGCTAGACGGAGGTGGCACGAGGAACGTGGGCTGGAAAAGCTGGCAGGTAATCTGCGAATGGGTCGGCTTGCCCAAGCCGGAGCCACCGCCGACACGGGGCATGAGCCTGTTCAGCTTCGAACGTCGCGAGGACTCCTGAAGCCAGCCGCCCGTTTCTCGGGAACTCCTCACTTGGCGAACCGCTTCTCCCACGCCCGAATCGCCCGCATCGCCCGCGATTTCTCCGCCGGGGCGAGGAGACGGTGTCCAAGTATCGTGGCGCACGAAATTTGGGAACATTCCATCCCCTCGGTTTAGGCGAATCACTCGGCCTCCGAGACTGCGTCGTGTTCCGGCGACGACTTGAGCGGCACCCGATGCGTTCTCTCAGCGCAGAGACCTCGAATACATTGATTACCAAAACATTCCGGGCTGATCCAACGATCAATCCTCGGAGTCGGTGGCGGCCGCCGCGATTCTTCCAAAAACGGTGTCGGAATGGGCGGCACCGAATTCCTGGAGCGACTTCGTGACCCGCTCGATGGACCGCTTGTCGTCGGCGCGGCTGGCCTTGCGCATCAGACTGTCGTAGGCGCGCCGGGCCTCTTCCTCGCGTCTTACCCAATCCGAGTTTGCATGGGGCGTTGTGGCCTCGTCCGCCATGCGGGCGAAGGTTGAGTTCGCGAATCGATCTTTGATGTCGATCAGGGCCAGATAGGAAAAGTAGCGGTCACTTTCACCGGAGGAGGCGAGGGCGGCGGTGTGCCGGTCGATGGAGGACTGCACGGCTGCCGCGATGGCCGTGCGCAACACCACGGCGGATTCACTCAAGTCAGGCTTCCCTGCGAGCGGTTGCAGTTCGCGCAACGCTGAGGCGAACAGCCCCTGTTCCGCGAGACGGGCGACCGGGCGGAGAGGTTCGGGAATGGATTGTCCGGTGGCGAGAAGTGGCTTTGCCGAGGCGACAAATTGTTCGCGCGCATCATCCCGGGTCGCCCAGTATTGTTTGGGATTGGAACCGCTGACCGTGCTTCCCGCCTTGCCCGACTCGCCGATTTCGCCTTCGGGCGTGATCCATGCGTAGGTGTAGAGGCGATCCACGCCGGTGGCCTGCCGGGCATAGGTGGCGTTGGTGTCGGCACCCACCAGCCAACGATCGGTGTCCACCTTGCCATCGAGATAGTCGAGGGCTTCACGAACGGACCCGCCGTCGGTCTTGAGGGCGATCAGCACGACCTGCGGTTGATCCTCGAACTGCTCCGTGATCGACTTGAACATCGCGCCCGACCATCCATTGCAAATCGGGCACCAGGATTGGAAGAAGACCACCAAGACCGCCTTTCCGCGCAACGCATCGAGACTGGGGGATTCCTTCGAAGTGTTCCAAGTGAGAGAATTACCGAAGGGCGGTGCCGGGGTGGACATCGCCGGAGAGAGCCACATCCCCAAGATCGCGAGAGCTATAAGACGGGTTTTCATGGTGTGCAAGACTTGAGACGACGCTAGAGCATTCGTTCAACGGGAAAGGGTGGAGTTGCGCATGTCTCCGTCGAGAAAAAGCCCGCCGCTCGCGGAGGTGAAGGCGAAGCGCGTCAACTTGCCGGTCGCCTTGACCTTCATGCCCGCCCTCGCCTTGTCGAGAAAGGCCTGCTCGGTCGGCGGCAGCATCACCCAGAGACGGACGATGAAGTCGAGACCGGAGACGTCCACAGGCATGTCGCGCACGCCGATGCGGATTTTGTCGGTGTCGGTGTCCTGACCGGCCCAGGGAGCCCACTCGCCCAGTTCCACTTCGATCGTCACGGTCTTGCCCACCGCGTCTTTCTGGAGGATCTCGTTGGCCGCCCGTCTCGCCGCCTCGATCTGGCTGGGTTGCTTCAGGTCCTTGATGACGTCACGGGGTAACAGGGCAATGAGATCCTTGAGGGAGGCGAAATCCGGCTTGGCAGGGACTTGCGCGTGTAGAAGCGGGGAGAAAATGAGGAAGGCAAGCGCGACTGGAATTGGCGTCTTCATTTCCGGGGGAGTTGGCGATGGGGGGATGGGACGAAAACGATGGTATCAGGACTGAACGGGTTCGTCTACAGCGAGAAGGGTAAACTTTTTGGCATGTCCCAACCGGGAGATCGCGGCGGACTTCATCAAGGAGAAGGCGGCTTCGTTGCAGAGGATGGCACCATTCCCGAACGAAGAGAGGGGAGTCTTCCAAAGGGGCGTGAAAAGATCTTGCGGAATTCGAAAGTTTTTGGATGAATCCAGTCGGCGGAACGCAAAAATCGATCACCCGTGGAAACGAACCTTCGCCCATCCGTCCTCTCTCTCGCGAGCGGAGCCGTGCTTCCAGATTCCCGCCTTTATCAGGGGGCCAGCGTGTTTCTCATTGCTTCCGGCCCGGGGCTTTTGGATCTCGATCTCGAAGGACTTCGCCGGCCGGGGATTCTCACGATGGGGATCAACAATTCGCCGAAGACCTTTCGTCCCCATCTTTGGGTCGCGATTGATCCTCCAGGCAAGTTTCTCCGTTCGGTGTGGCTCGATCCCACGATCCAGAAGTTCGTGCCCCGCGGAAACCTGGATCATTCGCTCTTTGACAGCCAGTGGTGGATGGAGGCGCCCGAAATCCCCCGCAGGTGCCCGAATGTATTCTCGTTTGAAACCTCCTGTGAGTTCTCCCCTGAGACCTTTCTCGACGAAACGTGTGTTTGCCTCGGCAACAGCCCGGAACGGGGAGGGGGGAGATCCGTGCTCCTGGCGGCTCTGAAAGTGCTATACAGTCTGGGAGTGAAGCGCGTCTTCCTTCTTGGAGTTGATTTCCGCATGGCTTCGGAGAAGCCCTATCACTTCGACGAGTCGGTCTCCAAACTTCATGTCGAGGCCAACAATCGCGCCTATCTGAAACTCGATCGGTTCCTCTCCCAACTCGCTCCTCGGTTCTCCACAGCCGGGATGGAGATCTGGAATTGCCAGCCCGGGTCGGCCCTGACCGCCTTTCCGCATCTGCCCTTGGAGCACGCGTTGAACCTGGCCCTCGAAGGCTTTCCCGTTGAGGTGGCTTCGGAACGTACCCGCGGATTGTATGGGAGAATGGCGGAGGCGAACGATTCCATCGACAACGCACCCCATGATGCCGAGAAGGCTATGGGGGATTCCACGGTGCAACGACCTCCCCGGGACCGAGTC
>CALDKL010000202.1 GCA_937898895.1 uncultured Verrucomicrobiae bacterium
CGTAGACGAGCTTGAGCTGTTCCCAGATGGCTTTTTCGATGTCGCCGGCGGCGATGGCCTCGTGGGCGGCGGTGAGCTTGCTTTTCTCCGCTGCCAGATCGATTCCAAGGGCATCGACGTTTTCCGCCTTGATCCGGGCGAGTCCGTGGGGGGTGGCCACCGTGTAGGTGCCCCCAAGTGCCTGGGTGATCATGACGCGAGTTCCAGCGGGCAGGGAAATGTGGTCGCCGCTCGGAATCTGGATGGCTGCGACTTCGCGGGAGAGGGTGATTTCTTCGTGCATGGGGCGCGCCTCCGCGCAGTAGGGTTTGAGGTTTTTGGTTTGGATTCTTCGTTCCGGCGAAGGGATTATTCAAGTTTCACAACCTTGAGCCTGCCGGATTTCAGTCCCGGGGCCTGGAAGGAACCCAGAAGGGTCTCGCCGGTGACCGAAGAGGGTGCCGTAGGACCGGGGTCGGAGTCATCTGCCGATTCGGCCCGGAGTGCTTCGCGAAGCGCACCCTCAACCATGTCGCCGCAGTGCAGCTTCATGGGCGGCAGGGGTCCGAGCGGTGCGGACAGGTCGGAAGATTTCAATTCGCGAGCTTCGGCGACCGTTTTCCCTCGGAGCATTTCGGTGGCGAGGCTGGCAACGGCGATGGCGGTCTGGCAGCCGAAACTCTGGAAGGAGGCACGGTCAATGATTTTCCTGCCGTCTTTTTCGGTGAATTTCAACCACATCCGAACCATGTCACCACATTCCGGATTGCCGACGGTGCCCACCGCATCGGCATCGGGCATTTCTCCCTGGTTCTGTGGATTCGCAAGCGCGGATTGGATGAGGTCTTCGGTGGGATTCATGGGGGGATCGCAAATTCCTGTTCAAAGGCGACTGGCTGCACAATTTCCGTTTTGAGGAGGTATCGGAGTCGAAAGCCGAGGGATCAATCCTCGAACTCCAGTTGGTAACGGGGGATCGAGGGATCGGCTTCTTTTGCGTAGGCGTCGATTCCCCCTCGCAGGGCTCGCGCATTTTGAAACCCGTGGCCGATGAGGTAGGCGCAGGCATCCAGGGAGCGGTCGCCGGTGTGATCGAAGAGGACGATGAGGCGATCCTTTGCCTCGGTCGAAAAAAGTGTCTGGAGCAGATCGTTGCTGAAGAGTTCCGAACCCGGCAGGACGGCGGCTTCGTGCTCCTCGCGAGTGCGCAGATCGATGAGGCGGGGCGCAGGGGATTCCTTCAATGCCGCAGCGAGGGCGGAGGGCTCGAGGAGGAGCCGCTGGTCGTGCTCGTGGGCCGCGAGGAGGTGGGCGACAACTTCATCGACGGGGAGATCGTCGTTCCTTGCACAGAGTTCGGCGAGGGTCTCGGCGTTGTCGTAGGCGCAGCTCTGACATCCCCCGAGATGGTAGCGGGCGAAGAGAGCCCGTTTTGCCCCCGGGTAGCGGGCGAGGATTTCACCCATCGGGGTCGAGCCATCGAGGGAGGGAGCGTCGGAGGTGGGAATGGCCATGGGCGAGAACTATGGACCCTTCTCCGAGTCCTGGCATTTGAAATTTGAACTTTGCCCGGACCGGTGGACCGTTACGGCCATGAAACGCCACATTCCCGGTCCCTGGAGCAATCCCCAGGTCTACCTCCTCCCGAATCTGATGACGGCGGGAAATCTCGCCTGCGGATTCAGCGCGGTAGTGACTATCTTCGACGGGATGCGCAATCCCGCGGGCGGGGCGAGGGAGTTCCACATCGCGATTTTCCTGATCCTCGGGGCCTGCCTCTTTGACGCGCTCGACGGACGGATCGCCCGGATGAAGGGACAGGATTCGATGTTCGGTCGCGAGTTTGATTCTCTGGCGGACATCATTTCCTTCGGCATTGCCCCGGCCCTGCTGGTGATGGATATGGTCCACAAGTCGTTTGATGATCGGCTGGGATGGACGGTGGCGTTTGTCTACCTGTTGTGCGGGGCGATGCGGCTGGCCCGATTCAATTGCCTGTCGCAGGCGGCGGCGGAGACAAAGTCAGAAACGAAGTCGAGGGACTTCGTCGGATTTCCGATCCCGGCGGCGGCGGGTCTGATCGCCTCGCTGACGCTGTTCATGCTCTGGCTCAACGAGGGGGATAAGAACGTGGGGAACTGGCGATATCTTCTCGTTGTGCTCATGCCACTCTTGTCCTTTTTGATGCTGAGCGAATTCCGCTATCCGAGTTTCAAGGCGATGAACTGGAAGGCGAAGAAGTCGTTGGTGTGGCTCTTTGTCGCGATCCTCGTGCTGGTCTGTGCGGTGAATTTTGTGGAGTTCGTGCCGCTGTTGATTTTTGTGGCCTACCTCGCCTATGGGTTTGTGCGGCCCTGGGTCTCGCGGGAATGGCGCCAGGAAATCGAGGATGGGGTGGAGGAGGCGGGCGAGGAGTTGGATCCGCTGGAGGTGGAGTCCTCTGAAAATGGTGCCGAAATCAGGAATTCGGCGGACCTGGCCCACGAGACGGGAGAGGCGGAAGCGGCGAGCTGAGGGAAGGAGGATTCCAGGGCTGGGGTGCCCTGGTTTCCGGGTGAACCCTTCCGCGAGCTTTTCAGCCACAGGGAAGGGCGCTTTCCCAAGCGCCCCCCACCATTCCAGTCCCCGCCGAGATCCGGATGGCGCCACGCTACCAAGCCGACGGGACGGTCTGGAGACTCAAGGAAAATCCGGATACGGTGCTCTCTCCGTTGACCGCGACCGAGTCTGGGGTATGGATGCGCATGGATTTTCTGCACGATCTTTTTTCCCTCGAAGGCAAAACGGCGGTGGTCATCGGCGGCACCGGGGTACTCTGTGGCGAAATGGCCCTGGGCCTCGCGAGAGCCGGGGCCGTGGTCGTCGTGGTGGGACGCAGCGAGGAA
>CALDKL010000203.1 GCA_937898895.1 uncultured Verrucomicrobiae bacterium
CTTTTTCCTCCCACTGTCAGCGGCGGAAAAACCCAACGTGCTCCTCCTTTGTGTGGACGACCTCAAGCCAGTCCTCGGTTGTTATGGAGATCCCTCGGCGAGGACTCCCAACCTTGACCGTCTCGCCGCCCATGCGCTGCGCCTCGACCGCGCCTATTGCAATCAGGCGGTCTGCTCGCCCTCGCGCAATGCCCTCATGACCGGCCTGCGTCCGCAGACGCTCGGCATTTACAACCTGCCCACGAACTTCCGCAAATCGCGACCCGATGCGATCACCCTCGCGCAGCACTTCCAGGCGAACGGCTATCGCACCGAGGCACTTGGAAAGATCTTTCACACTGGCCACGGCAATACCGAAGACGAGGCTTCGTGGACGGTGCCTCATTTCCGTCCGGACGCCCCCCAATACCTGCTGCCCGAAAACGCCGCCCCCAAATCGGCCAACAACACAAAAACGAAAGGGAACGCAAAAGGGCAAGGGAAGAAACCCTACGGAGCGCCCACCGAGGCTGCGGATGTGCCCGACGACGCCTACGCCGACGGCAAGATCGCGCTCGAGGCCGTGAAACGACTCGAGGCGGCGAGGTCCCAACCCGGCCCGTTCTTCCTCGCGGTCGGCTTTCTCAAGCCTCACCTCCCCTTCGTCGCTCCACAGAAATATTGGGATCTGCATGACCCGACGACCCTGCCCATGCCCACACGCAACACCCCGCCCGAAGGTGCGCCCGATTGCGGCCCCCAATTCGGCGGGGAACTGCGGCAATACAAGAACGTTCCCCAGGGCAACGCCCCCTTCGATGAAGCACTGACCCGCCATCTCATCCACGGCTACTATGCCGCGACGAGCTACCTCGATGCCTGCGCCGGACTCGTTCTCAACGCCCTCGAAAAAAACGGTTTCGCCGATAACACGATCCTTGTGTTCTGGGGAGATCACGGGTGGCATCTCGGCGATCACGGCATGTGGTGCAAACACACCAACTACGAAAACGCGGCGCGCATCCCGCTTCTCGTCTCCGTCCCCGGTAAATCTCCTGCAGTCTCCGACGCCCTGGTGGAAACCGTCGACCTTTACCCCACCCTCGCCGAACTGGCGGGACTGCCCGCGCCCGGCGGACTCGACGGCAGGAGCTTCGCCTCCCTCCTCGAGGATCCCGCTGCCGCCCATCGCGACCATGCCATTCATGTCTTTCCCCGGGGCGATCTCCTCGGTCGTGCCATCCGCACGGACCGCTTTCGCCTGGTGGAATGGAAACGGATCGGTGCCTCTCCGGATACCGCCGTTCTCGAACTCTACGATTATCAAGCCGATCCTGGCGAAACCAAAAACCTCGCCGGGGAGAGACCCGAAATCCTCGCGGATCTGAGGAAGATCCTCTCCTCCCACCCGGAGGCGAAACCCCAGATCCATCCAAACGCGACCCCTGCGAAATCCGAAAAGACACGGCCGGAAGGACCTTCCAAAGACCGCACGGCACTGTTTCTCCAGCGCGACAAAGACCAGGATGGAAAGCTCTCCCGAGACGAGTTCCTCCACCACCAACCCGATCCTGACGAAGCCCCAAAACGATTCCCTCGTTTCGACAGCAACGGCGATGGCTTTCTCTCCGAGGAGGAGTTCGTGACGAGTGGAAAGGGCACGCGGTCCTGACTCGCTCGCGGTGGGACCGGGTTCAGCAGGATGACACCTGCTGCAACCAGGGCACGCCTGGGAAAGCATCTCGACCTGCCTGCTGCACCGTCTTCCTGACAAACGCCCTCGCCCGTTGAAGGAGAAACCTCACGGCGCGGCGTAGGCCTTCTTCATTGCATCGGGAATCGAAAATCCCTGGATCGCCTGTCTCGCCGAGTCTCCATAGGTCTCGACGAGACCATCCAGGATTCCCCGGAGGTGTTCATCGCGCACAGAGGGATCAGAAATGCGCGAGGCCCAGGCAGCCGCCGACCC
>CALDKL010000204.1 GCA_937898895.1 uncultured Verrucomicrobiae bacterium
CCTGGCCGATACCGCACCACTGCTGAGTGAGACCTTTGCCGACCGGGCAGAAATGATCGGAAGAGCACACGTCTGAATCCCATTGCCCGCTGCACGTGGCTTACCTTGTTGATTTTGCCCGTCAGGCAGTCGCTACCGATGGAACATTCCACGCCGACCTGGTCGAGCGCCCTGAGCAACTCTGCCGCATCGCAGCCGGGGAAACGGATATGCGCCACGTTCGCAGTGCGAGGGGCACGCGCTCCATTGCACTGAACCCCCTCAAGTCCGTCACCAAACTCTCTCAACAGGTGAGCCTCCAGCCGATCCCGCAATGCGGCGACTCGGTCAACCGTGCCGTCGGCCACGGCCGCCCCGGCAATTCTCGCCGCAACGCCGAGCCCGATGATTGCCGCGACAGGCTCTGTCCCACCTCGTCTCCCGGACTCCTGCCCTCCCCCCCGAAGGATTGGTTCGAACGGAGATCCTTCGCGGACAAAAAGGACACCGATTCCTTTGGGTCCGTGGAATTTGTGCCCGCTCAGTGAAAGGAAATCCACTGGAACGTCATCGACCCGGACGGGAGTTTTGCCAACGGCGGCAATCGCGTCGGTGTGTATAAACCATCCAGCCTGCTTTGCGATGCGGCAAACCTCGGAAAGGGGCTGGATCACCCCGGTCTCATTGTTGGCCCACATCACCGAAACAAATCCTGGACGCGAATCCTCAATCGAGGCTCGAAATGCGGCCAGGTCGAGGCGGGAATCCGAGTCGACGCCAACTTGTTCCACTTCAAATCCGCCCGCCGCCATCGCCTCGACGGGCCGCAACACGGAACAGTGCTCGATGGCACTGACCAAAATTTTCGAGTGGGTGCGCCCCACTTCTTGGGAGAGCGCCCTCAACGCATTGTTGTTCGCCTCTGTGCCGCCGGAGGTGAAGATGATCTCTCCCGGCTTCGCCCCCAGGACGGTCGCGACCTCCCTGCGGGCCTCCTCCACCGCTTCGCAAACCCGCCGGGCACTCGCATAGCAACTCGATGGATTTTGCCAATGCTCCGTCAAATACGGCAGCATCGCCTCAATCACCTCGTCATGCGGTCGGGTCGTCGCGTTGCAGTCAAGAAAAATGGCCACCCTTGATGAAACGATGATTCCGGAGAAATGACAAGCGGGAGATCGGAAGGAGCCTCTAAAAACAAAAAAACCCCACGGCCTGAGACCGTGGGGTCTTCGCAAATTGGAGTTTTCAGACCAATGGACCAGCCACCGGACCTACCGCCTTATTTGGGCTTGTCCGACGGAGCGGCGGGAGCTGCCGGAGCAGCGGCGGCGGGAGCCGACTTTTCCGCTTCAGGGGCTTTCTTCTCACAGCTGACGAGGCCGAAACCAAGGCTGAGAACGACGGTGGTAAGAGAGATGCGAATGATGTTCATAGTGATATCCCCGTGCTGATTGTGAACGGGGGATGCGTCGAGACTCGCACGAATCCCAGAAACAGGCAACCGTCTCGTTGCGGTTTTTTCAAAAATCTCTCTGGTCCAGGCTCCCCCCTTCGGTCCGGAGTCGAATTTCTATCCCGCATTTCTACCCCCCCTTCGTCGCGAGACGCCGAGAGAACCTGTTCCCGCAAGGTGCGGCCTGGATTTCCCGCCGGGCGGTATGAGAACAATCCGTCCAAGGGAAATCCGGACCGGAACGAAGAGGGGTCGGGCCGCAGCCAGTCGCAGCAGAAGGAGTATGAGAAATGCGAAATAGGGTGCCGCCCGTTCTGACAGGACTCGATTCGCATCGATCCGGATGTTTGGCACCTCGTTTCACGTTTGACCAAAGACTTGGGGCGGTTCACCCTTCCGGCGGATCTCCGATCCCTTCCCATCCATGAAACTCCCCGTCCTGCTGACCGGGGCCACTGCGGCCCTCGCTCTCGTCCTGGCGTCCCCGACGTTGTCCGCAGAAAGGGCTCCTGAGCCCCTGCGCATCCTCCTCGTCGCGGGAGGATGCTGCCATGACTATGCGGGTCAGCAGAAAGTCCTCGCCGCCGGAATCTCGGCGAGAGCCAACGTCCGGGTCGATGTCTGGTGGACCGACGACAAATCGACCGACCCACCCCTGAAGCTATACGAGCGGGACGACTGGGCCAATGGCTACGACCTCGTCATTCACGACGAATGCGCCGCCGGAAACAAGGACCTCGCCGTGATGAAGCGCATCCTCGAGGCACACCGGACAATCCCCGCCGTCCACCTCCATTGCGCGATGCACAGCTTTCGCAACGGGTCGGACCAGTGGTTTCGCCACCTCGGCCTGCAATCCGCCTCGCACGGCCCGCAGGAACCCATCGCGATCAACTTCGTGGACAAGACACACCCCGTGACCCGGCCGCTTGCGAACTGGATCACGATCCGGGAGGAACTCTACAACAACGTCAACGTCTTCTCCGCCCATGCCCTCGCGATGGGTCGGCAGACCGTTCGACGAAACGGCAAGGAAACGGAGGAAGTCGCCATCGTCGTCTGGACAAACGAGAACCAGGGGGTGCGCAGCTTCAGCACGACCCTTGGACACAACACGGCCACGGTGGAAGATCCTCGCTACCTGGACCTGATCACCCGAGGGGTTCTCTGGGCGAGTGGTAAACTCGATACCCCCGGCTATCTCGGCAGGGCCTATACCGGAGCGAACACCGTCACCTTCGAAACCGCCAGGCCCGCTCCGCCAAAAAACGAGCCTGGGCGGGCCACCGCGCCGACGGCACCACCGAAGGACGCGACTCTCGTCAGGGTCACTGCCAGCAGCGAGGAAACCGGCAAAAACAACCTCGTCGGACATGCCCTCGATGGCAATCCGGAGACCCGGTGGTGCGCCGCCAACGGCACCCTGCCCCAATGGCTCCAGGTCGAGTTCGACGCCCCCCGCCCCCTGACAAAGGCATCCATCGCCTGGGAAAGCGTCAACAATGCCTATGCTCACAAGATCGAGGGTTCCATCGATGGAGCCTCCTGGACTCTCCTCGCCGACCTCACCGGCGATCCCAGACCCGGCGACTCCACGGCCGCATTCAAGGCAACGGAGGTGAAATTTCTCAAGATGACCTGCATCGGCACCAGCGCCGGGGGCTGGGCCAGTATCCGGGAACTCCGCCTTGAGGGACCCGGGCTGAAGTCTTTGGCCCCCAAAACGGCCTCCGCCCCGCCGGGCAACTCTGCCGACGATTTCACCAGGGGCGGCAACATCCCTCCGAAGATCGTGAAACGCTCCGCCGAGGAGGAAGCCGCGATCCTCAAGGACGTGAAGGTGGCCGAGGGGTTCGACGTGACCCTCTTTTCGGATTGGCGGGCCGCGAACTACCCCGTCTACGTCGCCGCCGCTCCGAATGGCGATCTCTATGTCTCCAGCGACGGCAATGGCTCCCTCGGTCGCGAGCCGGGGCGCGGCCGCATCCTGCGACTGCGAGACCAGGACGGCGACGGGCGCGCCGACGAGGTGAAGGAGTTCGTGAAAAACGTCGATTCGCCGCGAGGCCTGGTCTGGGACCACGACCGACTCTACCTGCTCCACCCGCCCCACCTCAGCGTCTACTACGACCGCGACCACGACGGGATCTCGGAGGAATCGAAAAAGCTCATCGACGGCATCGCCTTCGGTTTTGCCGACCGTCCTGCCGACCACACCACCAACGGGCTCGAGTTGGGCATCGATGGCTGGATCTACATTGCCGGAGGCGACTTCGGTTTTCTGAAGGCCACCGGCACCGATGGCCGCACTCTCCAGCATCGCGGCGGCGGCGTGATTCGTTTTCGTCCGGACGGAACGGGCCTCGAACTCTACGCCACTGGCACCCGCAACATCCTCGGCACACCGATGAGCCCGCTCTGCGACCTCTTCGCCCGCGACAACACCAACGACGGCGGCGGCTGGGACGTGCGCTTCCACCATTTCACCGGACTCGAAGACCACGGGTATCCGCGCCTCTACAAAAACTTCCCCGAGGAGCATGTCCATCCCCTCGCCGACTACGGCGGCGGCTCCGGCTGCGGATCGGTCTACCTGCATGAACCGGGTTTTCCCGATGAATTCAACAAAGCCCCCGTCACCTGCGACTGGGGCCGCGCCGCCTCCTTCGTCCACACCGTGCAACGCAACGGAGCAGGTTTTTCCGAGGTTACCGAACCTCGCCCCTTCATCGGCATGACCCGCCCCACCGACGCCGACGTCGACGGCAAAAGCGCCGTCTACCAGGCGAGCTGGAAAGGCCCCGCGACCTTCAAGTGGGAGGGACCTGAAGTTGGCTACATTGTCAGGGTCACTCCGAAAGGTTACAAACCGGAGCCGCTGCCCGATTTCGAGAAGATGGAAGACACCGATCTCGTCGCCGCGCTCGATTCGCCGAGCCACATCCGGACACTGGCGGCGCAGCGTACCCTGTTGCGCCGAGCACCCAACCCTGTCCTGTCGGCCGCCCTGATCGCTATGGCAGGAAATCCGGACAAGGATCTGAAAACGCGGGTCGCTGCGCTCTACACCATCGTCCTGACAAAACAAGCATCCGCGACCGATCTGGATTCGTTGCGCAAGGATGCCGATCTGGCCGCCTACCTGGTCCGCGCGGCGGGCGACCTCCCTTCTGTGCCCCTCGCCTGGATCGCGGACGGGGCGGCAAGCACCGATCCTCGCATCCGCAACGAAGCGGCGATCACGGCGGCTCGGCAAGGGATCACCGATGCCGCCCCCTGCGTCGCCACCCTCCTCGCCGATCCCGACCCGATCGTCGCCCACACCTCCTTTCGCGCTCTCGCTCGACTCGGAGCAAAGGAAGCGGCCATCAAGGCACTGCTTTCGGGCCCGAATCCCCAATTTGCCTCCTTCGCCCTGATGCGCATGCACGACGTTCCCGGAATCGTCGATGATCTCCTCGCCAAACTCGCCGACGAGAAGCGCCCCGAGATCCGCCAGCACCTCCTCGCCACCCTCTGCCGCCTCGCCCAGCGCGAAGGCGAGTGGACGGGCGACAGTTGGGGCACCCGTCCCGACACTCGGGGCCCCTACTACCAGCCGGTGCCGTGGGCCGAGTCGGACAAAATCCTCACCGCCCTCCAGTCCACCCTCGACAGAGCCGCCCCCGAGGAAGCTTCCTTTCTCGTCGGGGAAATGAGCCGCAATCGCCTCCAGTCGGACAAGGCGCTTTTGAAGATCCTTTCCCTCGCCCAACAGAATCCCTCCGTCATCCCCGATGCGATCCAGCAGCTCGCCGGGACCGAATCGATCCCGACGGAGGGCCTGGAAGTGCTCCTTGCCGCCGCGAAAGACGAGAAATCCTCTCCCATGACCCTCTCCCGCGCCATCATCGCCCTCGCGAAGCTGGACGGCGATCCGGCTCTGCACGCGACTCTGACGGCTTTTTCCCATTTCACGAAATGGCTCGACGATTTCCGTGCCGCCGTGAAAACCGCTGAAAAGAATCCTGATCCGGTGAAGGCCAAGAGCGATACGAAGTACGCCCGCGCTGCTCTCAACGACGCCGAGAAGGCTCTCGAAGAAGCCTCGAACGCCTTCCTGCAATCCCCCAAACTCGAAAACCACCACCTCGCCTTTGAGACGATCGCCGCCGAGGAACCCGGCACTCCGGGAGGCTACTGGTCCCACGCCGCGATGCTCGCGCTCGCCTCGCGCACCGGTGGATCACCGGAGTCGCGCGAACTTTCGAAGAAGGCCCTCGACGCGGCCTGGAACATACCCGCGCAGAAGGCCGTGCTCATCGCCGCCGCCACAAAGACCAAAAACCGCATCCTCGACGACCGCATCCTCGTCGCTGCGAACGATCCCGACCCGGCCGTGGCAAAAGCCGCCAAAGCTGCGGTGAAGGAATTGAAACTGAAAGAGCGCGGCGAGGACAAGACGCCGAAGATCGCCACACTGTCCCCTGACAAAGCCCTCGCGACCGTGCTCGCCCATCAGAGCGGCGACGTCGCCCTCGGCGAAGCGATCTTCGCCCGCGCCACCTGCATCGCCTGCCACACCGTGAGCCAGGGCGAGAAACCGAAGGGGCCGTACCTCGGCAATATCGTCGAGACCTACCAGCGCCCCGATCTCGCCGCAAATATCCTCGATCCGAACAAGACCATCGCCCAGGGATTTGCCACGAATGTCGTGACCCTGAAAGGTGGGAATACTGTGATGGGCTTCGTCACTGACGAACAAGGGGACTCGGTGACGCTGCGGGACATCGCATCTCAGGAACACCGTTTCGCGAAGGTCGATATTGCCAAACGCGAAACCCTGCCCACCAGCATGATGCCGCCGGGTCTGATGTCCAATTTCACCGTCCACGAAATGGCGAGCCTGCTCGACTACCTCGCCTCGCTGGTGAAGAAAAAATAGGGAGCCGGGTTCCCAACTGGGAACGAGGCTTTCCCAAGCCTCGGGCGGTGCCTGGGTGGCCGGAAGAGTGGGGGGCGCTTGGGAAAGCACCCCTCCCTGATTCCGCGAAGCCCGCGCAAGGAAACACGCGGCGGGATTCCTCACTGGGAACGAGGCTTTCCCAAGCCTCGGGCGGTGCCTGGGTGGCCGGAATCGTGGGGGGCGCTTGGGAAAGCACCCCTCCCTGATTCCGCGAAGTGCGCGTAGAGGAAACACGCTGCGGGTTCTTCACTGGGAACGAGGCTTTCCCAAGCCTCGGGCGGAGCATGGGCGGCCGGAATCGTGGGGGGCGCTTAGGAAAGCACCCCTCCTGAAACCACGGAAGTCGCGCGCAATTTTCCGCTTGCCTGCCCCGGCCTTCGCGACTAGCTTCCGCCCCTCCCAACCCCAAGTACGACAACATGAAAGCGGATATCCATCCCAACTACAAGGAAGCGGTGATCCAGTGCCACTGCGGCAATGTGATCCAAACCCGTTCCACCGTGGCAAACATCCACGTCGGGATTTGCTCCGCCTGCCACCCCTTCTTCACCGGAGAAGTCCGTTTCGTCGACACGGCAGGTCGCGTCGACAAGTTCCAAAAGCGTTTCGGCGGTGCCAAGGCCGCCTCGGATCGCCGCAAGAAGCCGAAACTTTCGGATCTCAGCGCGTAGGTTTTGATTTTCTGATTCCCGAGAACGGTGACTTTGCCCTGCGGCATCGTCGCCGTTTTTGTTTTCTGATCCCCTCGCCTGCTTTTCGCCCCCGTGGATTGTTCCGCCCTCATCGCCCGAAAACGGCTCCGCCTCCCGGAATTGGA
>CALDKL010000205.1 GCA_937898895.1 uncultured Verrucomicrobiae bacterium
GAGACCCTTTGTTGGACAGTGCCCGCTTCGCTGAATCTCTTCCTCTCGGCTCCGACCACCTCCGCCCCATCACCGCTTTGCCGAATCCGATGGATCGGAGTCCTGCGATCGCATCGCATCTCGCCGGGCAGTGATCCACTCCGCCGGAGGCCCCTCCTGCCCCCTCGGACCATAGTGCGGCAATTCGCTACCCCATTCCAATGCGCCGAGATCGGGAGAATTCCCCTCGAAATGGTCGGCGAGATTGGCCACAGGGATCCCAGCATCCTTCGCCGCACTGCCCTCGCTGAGCCGGATCAGCGGAGTCGTCTCACCGGGCGTCTCTCGCCTCAGTGCGAACGGCGCAAAGTCCCGTGATCGATCCAGGATCAATCCGTGCCGCTCCACCCCTACCGAAGACCGGAAAGCCGTCAGATCGAAGTATCTCTCCCCCAACCAGACCCACGGATTCCGCCTGTTCTCCTTCGAATTCAGATCCGCCTCACTGAATTCGAATCCGTCGTAATCGACATCCGTCTTCCAGTTCGCCACCGGTGAATCGTAGACGACAAATCGGGTGTTGTAGGCACGATCCTTCTCCGCTGCGGAGGCCCAGACCGCCCAAAGCATTTCCGAACCTCCGAGATGGATCCAGAGATTGTTGCGGCAAAACGAAGAGAGCAGGCCGTGAGCATGGGGAAGGGCAGTTCCGAAGGCGGCAAAGGTATTGTTCACGCAAACGAAGCGATCCTGCACGCGGAGCTTCAGAACATTTCCACGGCTGATGCAGTGATTCCTGACAAAATACCAAGGACCGCAATACATCGGCTGGAAACTCAGTGCGGTGTGTCCGTGAAGCCGATTTCCCCAGATCCGGTTGTTCGCATATCCGTAGTCCGGTTCAACGGGGTCGTCGGACATGTTGACAATGTCGTTCCCGAATATGTCACAGCCCCTCTCGGGATAGGAAACCCCGTCGGCACTGCGATCCATCCGATTGTAACACACGGTATGCAGGCTCGAGTGATTCAGTTCGACACATTCACCGCTGATCCCCTCGGTCGTGTCGCCGACAAAATCGTTGTCGGCAATGTGCCAGCCACGACATTCCCCGTTGAGAAAAATCGAATAGTGGAAGTCCCGAAAGGCACATCGTTTCACGACCACGTTTTCGCAAGGTCCGTCCGCCCGCAGCCCGTTGGGAGACTCTCCTCGCGCGAGGCGCAGTCCCTCGAACCAAAGATGATTGCCCCTCGTTCGGATCTGGGTGAAGGTGGCGAGACCGGGCTCGGCCGATCTGAAACCGATGTATTCTGCCGAATCACTCCCTGATCCCGGCGTTCCGCCTTCTCCGCTGACGGCAAACACCGCATCTCCATAATTCCCCGGAAGCAGGAGAAACAGGTCACCCGGCTTCGCCCCGTGCAGCGCCGCCTTGAGCCCCTGAATCGGATTTCCCGCCGAGCCATCTCCCCCACCGCCACCCTCGGCACTGACAAACAAGGTCCGTAAGGGATGCAAGTCGGGCCAGGGTTTCGTTCTCACCCGCTCGACCCGTTCCGTTCCGGTGGGATTGTCAGGATCCCGCAGGGACAATTTCACCTCATACTCCGCCCCGGGTTCGAGAAACAAGACACTGCCTGCGAGCATGTTGAAGGGTCGTTCCGCCTTCGCCTTTTCGTACCAACCTTCGTAATCGACCCGAAACAAGGGCATCGCTTCGGCCCATCCGCCAGTCCCCTGAACCCGATACGACACCGAGCACGCTGCATCGTGATCCGTGTCCCCCTCGAGATCCCACTCGATCCCGATACTCAGGTGGGTCGCCGCAAGGCGCAATTCCCGCTCCTGCGCGATCACCTGCGGTTTCTCCGGATCCGTCGCCGTGCGGGCATTGGCATAGCCATCCGGCCATCGCAGGGGCTCAGCCGACGCGAGGGATAGCGCACAGATCGAGAGCAGCAGGCAGCAGCGCATGGGAGAGCTTGCAGAACACACCTTCTTCTACCCGGTCCCCTGGCCCTGGGCAACTCTTTCCTCTCCCTCCGCACAACCGCCCGATGAGCCGGAAAACCTCGAATCCTACCAACCCTCACGAATGCCTCAATCCGGAATCCGGTTCAGAGTGTACCAAGCGTTCGGGTGATCCAGGGATCGACCCGATGCCGATTTCAAACCCGTCGTGCGCAACTCATGCACGTAGAGGGGCCTCAAACCCTCCACCACAAGCCGGATCTTCCTGCCGCCTTCCAGAGGAGCGGCCGATACCACTCTCAACTCCTTCGTCTCGATTTCCTCTCCGCCGTAGGCAGACGAGTAGAGAAAGGTGAAGGAACTCATCGAAAAGGCCCCCGACAAGGAGGACGGATCAACCACCTCGGTGAACACCAGTTCGAATCCATCCGGCTTCGCTCGCATCTCCTGAATCGCGAACGGAGGTTCCCCGTTGCACCGCACGCGCGAAAGCCCGTAGGAGCGATTGCCCAGAGAGGACCATCCGCGATTCGTCATGCCTACAAAGAGCGATCCGTCCGGTGCGAAACACAACCGCACGACAGCCGCCGGAAATCCACTGAGAAACGGAAAGCAGGCCCCCTGATACTCTCCGCCGACTGTCTCGAGAAAGACCCGATTCACCCCCGCGTTCGTGAACTCGCCGACAAGCAACTGCCCGTCGAAAGGCCCGAACCGCCCCCCCTGATCGATCACCTGGAGATCGGTCGCGCTGCGCCCCATCTTGTTGTAGGGCAGCCAGACTGCCGGGGGAACAAACTCAGGGCACTCCGCCAGGGCTTTCGGATAGGGCTGGTTCGGCTTCGGAATCGTCTTCATCCGGAAGGGCGCATCCGGCAAACTCAGGGACTCGAGCGACTCCTGATTGCCATAAAACACGCCCGCTCGCAGGCGATAAATCGGCGTTGCCGGAATCCAGGTGCCCTGTTGGTCGGAGAAAAACAGGTCGCCCGCGAGATTGACACCGAGCCCCGAGGGAGAGCGCATCCCGAGTGACTTTGGTTGAAACCGGCCGTCCTTCCCGATGATCCCTCCCCACCCTTTCCAACCCTTGCCGTTCTCCGCGAGATCACCCATGCCTAGGTTGAGCGTCACCCATCGGTTCCCTTTTCCGTCCTGCTCGGGACCATAGACATATTCGTGGTAGTTTCCGGTGACCCCCCACCCATCCGCTTCGGTCAGGTATTCGTCGGCGATATCGTCGCCATCGGTATCGCGCAGCCTCGTGATCTCGGCTCTCTGGGCGACGAGGAGATCCTTGCCGTCGCGCAACAATCCAAGCGGCTCGTGCAAACCCGCCGCGAATCTCTTGTAGCGAATGTCCTTCGGATTCTTCGAAAGTACCCCGTCGAGCCACCATACTTCGCCTTTTCGAATCGAAACGGCGAGCCGATCCGGACCGATCCACTCCATCCCACTGACCTCGAGACTGATGCCGTCACCGGGCTTCCATTCTTTCGATCGCGAGTCGCTCGGCGAACTTGCCGCCAGGATCTCGGCAACCTCATAGCCTTCCTCCGCCCGGAGAAATGGCTCGACCATCAGGAGCATCAACAGAAGAAACCGGATCATTTCCACGAATAGGTGAACGTTAGGGACATTCCACTCGCACTGGCTTCGACAACGACCCCTTCCGGATGAGTCACGACCGGGGCCGAACCCCCGGTCCAGGAGACATGACGCACGAGTTTCCCATCGACTGCCGCGAACGACTCGCTCACCTCGCGGTCTCCGTCCGTGAAGAGAAAGGTGGGATTGCCGCCCGCGTCGAGTCGGTAGCCGCCGAAATGCCGACCCGTTTCGGCTCCGGTTTCGGGCACTACCGCGATCCGGTCGCCGAGCGGCTTTTCGAACGGGGCGTGACGCGAGTACCAGGTCTGGTAGGCATCAAAGAATCGGCCCCGCCATACCAAGGTCGGGCGCGCCCCGGCTCCGTCGTAGGCGAGATTGATTCCGCCGGGGAACCCCACGAGGATCGCCTTTGTTCCCGCGCCTTCGAAAAACGTGCGTTGCAGGACGGGACGATCCGTTGCGACGAGTTCATACAAACCGGAACGATGATCTGGGAACCCCTCCGGCAATCCCTTTCCTTCGCGGATAAACGACCAGATCGCAGCAATCTGGCGTT
>CALDKL010000206.1 GCA_937898895.1 uncultured Verrucomicrobiae bacterium
ATCGTGCTAATGAGAAAGACGCAGAGCAGTGCGATCTGATGCGCCTCCGCCGCGCCCCAGACGAGGTATAGCTTGCTGAGCAGCCCGCCCGTGGGTGGCAGGCCCGTCACGCTCATCGCCCCGACCGCAAACGCGGAAAAGGTGAGTGGCATGCGGCGACCGAGTCCGTCGAATTCGCTCACGTACTTCTTTCCGCAGGCTACAAAAATGGCACCGGCGCAGAAGAAGAGGGTGATTTTCCCGAAGGCATGCATGGCAATGTGCATCATGCTGCCGAGGACGGCGTGTTCGCTGAGGAGGGCGACGCCGAGGACGATGTAGGCAAGCTGGCCGATGGTGGAAAAGGCGAGGCGGCGCTTCAGGTTGTCCTGGGTCAATGCGATGAGGGAGGAGGTGATCACGGTGAAGGCGGCGATCCAGCAAAGGACGAGATTGACGCCGAGTTTTCCTAACAAGTCGACTCCAAAGACACCAGTGACGACCCGGATGACACAGAAGACACCGACTTTCACGACGGCGACGGCGTGGAGAAGTGCGGAGACCGGGGTCGGCGCGACCATGGCTCCGGGGAGCCAGGAATGGAAGGGCATCAATCCAGCCTTTGAGAAACCAAAGGCAAAAGCGAGGAGCAGGGCGAGGGCTGGCCAGGGGCCGAGATCGCTCTGGGCGAGAATCGCTTCGGGACCAAAATCGAGATCTCCATCGCTCTGCCAGTAGGTGAAAAGAATTGCAGGAATTGCAAATGTGATGGAAGTGCCGAGGAGATGGGAGAGGTAGGTGCGTCCACCGCTTCTTGCCTCCAGGTTCTGGTGGTGGGTTACCAGTGGCCAGGTTGAGAGCGAGAGCAGCTCGTAGAAGAGATAGAGGGTCAGAAGGTTGCCCGCGAAGGCGACGCCAAGCGTGGCGCAGAGGGATAGGGCGAAAAAGACGAAGTAGCGCGTTTGTGAAGGCTCGCGAAGTCCGCGCAGATAACCGACCGAAAAAATCGAGGTGAGAATCCAGAGCGATGAGGCGACGAGAGCGAAAAGCATTCCGAGACCATCGACACGGAAGGCGATGGGGACATTGATCCCGGCAATTCCGTCGATGAGTGTGGCGGTGAGGATCTTGCCTTCGAGCACGAGGGGGAGCATCGCGAGGACGACGGCGAATTTTGCGATGGCGGCGGCGAAGGTAATACCCTCGCGGAGAAAGGGCTCCCTGCGGAAGAGGAGGATGAGGGGGGCCGCCGCGAGCGACGCAAGGCAAGCCCAGAGGGGCAGGAGGCTGTTCACCTGGGATTCCATACTTATCTCGCTTCAGAAACAATTGTCACCGGATCGAGAAGGGCGGTGCGGATGAATTCGACAATGGGGCCATTGAAGACGCCTAGCAGAATCACCAGGGCAGCAGCTCCGAGAAGGGGGGCGAGGACGTGGAACGGAGGCTCGAGGCGTTCGGAAGGCACCTCGATAGGACCCTGTTCGCGGTGGAATCCGACAGGGTTCTTCCCGAAGAAAGCAATCTCGAAGAGGCGGAAGAAGAGCACCGCGTTGACGAGGCTCGATCCCAGGAGAGCGGCGATGTAGATCCACTCCCCGGCATCGATCGCTCCGCGGATGAGGTAGAACTTGCTGAAAAATCCGCCGGTGGGCGGCACGCCGATCATAGCGAGGGCACCGATCACGAATCCGGAGGAGGCGAGGGGCATCCTGGAAAAGAGGCCGGAGAGGTCGTCGATTCTCACGACTCCGAGATGCTTGGCGAAGGTCCCGGCGGCGAGGAAGAGACAAGAAGTCATCGTAGCGTCGGCAAGGAGATGGTAGACCGAGCCGGTGAGGCCCCATCGCCCGGAGTCTCCGAGCCATGCTCCTCCGACCATATACCCGACCTCGGCGACGATGAGAAAGCAGAGCATCTTTTTGAATTCACGTTGGGCAAGCGCCAGGGTTGACCCTGCAGCGATGGCGATTACTGCGAGCCAGACGACAAGGTCGCCCCAAGCGGCGTTGGCCTCGACTTGGTCGAGTCCGAAGACAGAAACCATGATGCGGATCATGACGTAGACGGAAGCCTTCGTCGAGAGCGGGGCCAGGAGACAAGCGCTGCTAGAAGGGCAGTAGCTGTAGGCGTTGGCGAGCCAGCCGTGCAGCGGAAAGAATGCCATTTTCGTCCAGATCCCGATGAGGATAAAGAGGAAGGCAGTCTGAACCGTTCTCGATCCAAAAAGGGATCGGTTCGAAACGAGGATGTCATGGATGTCCCTCATGTTTAGTGAACCGGTCTTCAGATAAAGGTATCCGACGCCGATGAGGTAGAAGGACGCGCCCACCGTTCCCATGATGAGGTAGTGGAAAGCGGCGACTTTGCAGCGTTTTGTGCGGCCGATGGCGATGAGTCCGTAACTGCTCAGCGCGGAGACCTCGACGAGGACAAAGAGGTTGAAGGCGTCACCGGTAATGGTGATGCCGAAGAGACCGGTGCAGAGGAGAAGGAAGAGGATGAAAAAATGCGGAGTTTTCCCGGATTCCCTCTCCCCGGTGGGCCGCACCGCGAACAGGGCGGCAAATATCGCGACGACGGCGATGACGAGAAGAAACGGGCTGTTGATCGCATCAGCGCGGAGGACAATTCCGATGCCGACGGGTTTCTCCCATCCGGCGACGAAGTAGTCGAGAGGCCCTTCGTCGTGGATCCGGAGAAGGATGCCGACTGCGCACCAAAGCGAAACACCAAGGGCGGCAAGGGTGACGGGTAGGCACACGCGAGGCTCCCTCATGCCAAAGAGCCCGACGGCGACTGCGCCAAAGAGTGGCGCGAGGAGAATAAGGACGGGGAGGTGGTCAGACATCGTCATGGAGCGTCTTCATCTGCTCGAGCACTTCGTCCTCCTCGAGAGTTCCGAAATCCCGGTAGATCGTCTGGCAGAGGGCGAGGGCGACGCCGAGAGTGGCGACTCCGACGACGATGGCGGTGAGCATGAGGACGTGAGGAAGTGGATTGGCGAATCTGTCAGGATTCAGAGCGTCATCGCTGCCGCTCATCGCCAGCGCGGCGGCTTCATGGTCGATGATAGGAATGCCGGCTCCCTCTTTCACTCCGAGAGAGACATAGAGAAGGAGGATGGAGGTCTGGAATAGAGAGAGTCCGATGAGTTTTTTGATGAGGTTGTTCTTCGCGATCACGGCCCAGAGCCCGGTCATCATGATGATCACATAGACCCAGGCGTTGAAATGCGGAACGATCCAGTCGTGGAAGGAGGAAGTCATGCGCGGATCGTGGTCAGAGCCCGCCGTGGAGGCGCCCCCGGCTCGAGAGGTTGGCGAAAATGGCGAACATCACTGATGTCACGGTGAGTGCGATCCCGATCTCGACGACAAAGATGCCGTGGGATCTGGCCATCTCCTCCCCATCGGTTCCGAAGAGCGCCCGAAGAGCGCCGTAGTCGAGGAAATTGCGGCCTACGACGAGCGGCAGGAAGGCGAAACCCGCATAGATGAGGATGCCGAGACACGCGAGGCGGATGAAGCTCGTCTCACTGAGTCGCCCGAGGGCGTGGCGAAGCGAAGTGGAGAGCGCGATGAGGATGAAGCTCGCCCCAAGCATGACGCCGCCCTGAAATCCTCCGCCTGGGCTGTGGTGTCCGTGAGCGACGACATAGAGCGCGAAGATTTGCACCAGGGGAACGGCAATGCGGCAGGTGACGCCAACGACAATACGGTGGTGGTCGCCGTCGATGGCGGGGTCGGGTGCAGCGGGAATCCCGGAATCGTCGCGTCGCAAGACTCGAAGAATGGCAAAAATGGCCATGCCCGCCGTGAAGATGACGACCGTCTCGAACAGGGTGTCGTAGCCCCGATAATCCGCAAGGATGGCCGTGACGAGATTCGGAACGCTCGTGTCGTGGTAGGCGTTTTTGATATAGTAGACCGAGGCCGACGGAGCCCCGCCTGAGACACCATGGTTCGCGGGTGAACGCGGATCTCCGAAATCCGGAAAGTCCGAGACTGCGTAGAGGAGGACGGCTCCGGTGAAGACGACGGCGAAAGTGGCGGAAAGTTTGGCGTTCATCAGTCGGTCGATTTCCTTCGCGTGTTCAGGATGGTGGCGACGAACAGAACCGTGCTGACTCCCGCACCCACGGTTGCCTCGGTGAAGGCGACGTCGACCGCCCCCATTGTCGCCCAGAGCAGGCAGATGAGGAATCCGTAGGCTCCAAAGACCATCGTCGCAGCGAGGAGGTCCTTCACGCACAGGGAGATGACCGCCGCCACGACGAGAAAGATCAAAATGAGGATGTCGAAGGGCACGATCATGGCGCGTTTGTCAGGAACGTCTCTTTCCGCAGTCTTCCTGCAGGTGATTTTCACGTCCTGGTTCGATGGTCGGGTCAATCCCATCCTCCCATCCCGCATCCGCGAGTGTGCTCGTGCTGGTGGGGCTGGTGAGGGAGATGAAAAAGATGACCGCGAGCAGCTTCAGAAAAACGAGCAGTACGGGCCAGCCATGGGAAAGATCGTGGACCTCCCCTAACTGATAGAGGGCAAATCCGGAAATGACGAGCAGGCTAGAGAGTGTGTCGCCCTTGCCCGCAGCATGGGTGCGACAGTAGAAATCAGGAAAGCGAGTCAGCCCCACCGCTGCTCCGAGGAAAAAGACAAGCCCGGCCACAATGAGGGCGATGCTGGCGATTGTGAGGATCATCGGTTCAATTTGTCTCCTTTCCGGTCGGTGTCTCCTCGCCGCGTTGGGCAGCGCGGTGCAGATAGCGGGCTGCGGCGATGGAACCGGTGAAGTTCAACAGGGCGTAGGCGAGGGAGAAGTCGACAAACATTTCGACCTGCCTGAAGACCACGCCAATGACGATGAGGAGAACGGCTGTCTTCGTCCCGATCACATTCACAGCGACAATGCGATCAAGCGCCGTGGGCCCCTTCACAAGTCGAACCACTGCGGGGATCATGAGAAGGAGGAGGGCGAGGCCGACTCCGGTGGCGAAGGATTCGAACGTCATGGGGACGATTCTTCAAAAATGCTGGCGATGCGACGATCCATCTCACCGTTCAGTCCTGCCGCCGAGGCATCGTCGATGGCGTGGATGTAGAAGGTGTCACCGAGGATTTTGATGGTCACGGTTCCGGGGGTGAGGGTGATCGAATTGGCGAGGAGGAATTTCTCGAAATCAGACTGCAAGTGTGTTCGATAGCGCACGATCTGCGGCTGCAGGGACGAGCGCGGAGCGAAGGCGAGTTTGAACACGGCAAGATTTGCCAGGACGATCTGACCGCTCAGCCAGACGAGATAGCGGGCGAGGCGAAAAATCTGGATGGCCCGCCGCCGTATCGGGATGGAACGGTTGTCGAAGAGAAGGTCGGACGAGAGCCAGGTCACGATCCCGCAGGAAACCACGCCAAGGGAGAGGTGGAAGAGGTCGAGAAAACCCGAAAAGATCACCCAAACGGCCAGAAGGGCTCCAAAAACGAGGGCCAAATAGAGTGGCGGCAGTGTGGACCGTTTTTTCATAGGAACGGTGCCGCATGGGCAACCCGGAAGGGATCGCTAAGAGAGCAGAGGTGCGCCCCTTGTCAATTTTCCTGTCAAATCCTGGGGCCTTTGCTACCGTATCCGGGTTCATGAGACGTCTGCGTCCCATTGTCCGGTTCCGGTTCGCCGTGTGGCTGGTCATCTTGACCAGTCTGTCGGAGATCATTGCCCAGGACGGCGGGCGGATCGCGCCACCGCCCCTTCCTGGAGCGGCCTCAAACAACTCTTCCGCTTCCCCCGGAAACTCACCGATGCCGACAGCGGGGCCCGCAACGAGCGTCCCGAGCGAAACCCCACCTTCCGCTCCCGCAGGCAGCGGCCCGACTCCGGTCGCTATGCCCGTGGAGACAGGGGCCCCCGATCCGCCCG
>CALDKL010000207.1 GCA_937898895.1 uncultured Verrucomicrobiae bacterium
CCTCGCCATCTCGGCGACACGCTTGCGCACGGGTAACTACGGCTGAATAGTTACGAAAATTGTCAGAACCAAGCCTGCTTTCATGAAAGATCCGCTCGGCTTCCCGCGTAATCAGGTCCATAAATGAGGCTTCCCCTTTGCCGGGGAATCCCGTATCCCTTTCGGTTGTCATCTCGAACGCCATGAACATTTCCCCGAACCGAATCCTTCGTTTTCTGCTTGGCCCCCGCGGGGTCGCCCTCGTTGCCGCACTTGCGATCATCGGTGCGGTTTCCAGTCTCGTCTCGTGCGGCGGAAAGGTCTTCGCGGATGAATCGTCCAAGGCGCGCATCGTCTTCATTGCCGGAAAAAAGAGCCACCCCTCGGGGCAGCATGAATTCAACGCGGGGGCCATCCTCCTCGCCCGTGCCCTCAATGAACAGAGCGGTCTCCCAGTTGATGTGAAGGTGGTTCACGACGGTTGGCCCAAGGACGAATCGGTCTTCGAGGGGGCCAGGGCGATTGTGATCTATTCCGACGGAAACGCCAGTCATCCCGCGAACGGAAATGAGAAGAAAATCGAGGCGATGCTCGCCAAGGGTGTCGGCCTACTCTGCATGCACTATGCCGTCGAGGTGCCGAAAGGGGAACAGGGCGATCGGTTCCGAAAATGGATCGGTGGGTACTACGAAGGTGGTTTTTCGACCAACCCGCACTGGACCGCCGAGGTCGAGCTGAAGAAGGGCCACCCCATCAGCCGGGGCGTTCCGACTTTCCGCGCCAACGACGAGTGGTACTACCAGATGCGTTTTGCCGATCCGAAAACGTCGGAGGACATCGTGACGGGCGTGCCAACCCGGGAAAAGATCAACCGATACATCCACTGGACGCCCGAGGGAGAGAAAGGTCTCGGCAAACGCCAGACGATGATGTGGGCGGTCGAACGACCCGACGGCGGGCGCGGGGTCGGATTTACCGGGGGACACTGGCACCGCAATTGGGCGATTGATGACTTCCGCAAGCTCGCGCTCAATGCAATCCTCTGGACCGCAAAGGTGGAGGTGCCGGAAGGCGGCGTGAAATCCGAGCCCGTGACGGAAGCCCAGCTCAACGAAAACCTCGACCCCAAGGACAAGATGGAGCATGTGGCTCTGCCGAGCGAGGCCGACCTGACCCAGCCCGCCGCCGAGCCGGTGGAGTTCCGCTGGCCGGGGAAGAAGTAAAGATTGTTCCCGTGAAAATCGGCCTACTCGATTCGGGTGTCGGCGGACTCTCGGTGCTGCGCGAGATCCACACTCTCCTTCCGGAGGCCTCGCTCCATTATGTCGGCGACTCGGCGTGGTGTCCCTATGGAACGAAAAGCCCCGAGGTGATCCGGATGCGTGTCTGCGAGATCGCCGACTACCTTCTCGTCCAGGGTGCGGAGATCCTCGTAATCGCCTGCAACTCCGCGACGATCCATGCCGTCGGGGCACTGCGCGCCGAATACCCTCTGCCGGTCGTCGGAATGGAACCGGGCGTGAAGCCCGCAGCCGAGCGAACCCGCAGCGGCGTCATCGCCGTGCTCGCCACCGAGGCTTCTCTCGCCGGGGAGCGATTTCATCAACTCGTCAACACCCACGCGAGCGGCGTCCGTGTCATCACGCGACCCTGTCCCCGCTTCGTCGAACTTGTCGAAGCGGGAATCCTCGACGGTCCCGAAGCGGAATCCGCTGTCGATGAGGCGCTCGCGCCACTGCTCGAGGCCGGTGCGGATGTCTTTGTGTTAGGGTGTACGCATTATCCGTTCTTGCGAACAACGATGGAGAAACGGCTCCCCGAGGGGGTGCTCGTGATCGACACCGGGCCCGCCGTGGCCCGGAGGGTGGAGTCGCTCTTGGCGGACGGCAGGGCGACCTCCGCCCCAGGGAGGATACGGATTGAGACTACCGGCCCTCTCGGTCGGCTCGAATCCCTCTTGCCTCGTCTGCTCCCCGGCCTGCCCGTGAGTACAGGGACTGCCTCGATCGGACAGGATCCCTCGGCAGCGAGCCAGTCTCGGGATGTCGTGCCGTGATTGCGAGCGAGGCGCCGACGGAATTTCGTTCCGATTTGGACTCGATTTTTTCCGGGAAACCGCCTATCCCGGATCTATGTCCCCCCACACCACCGTCAGCATCCATCCCTACTTCAAACCGCGCGAAGGAAAGCTCGGCGACTTCATCGCCGGTATGCCGGCCTTCGTCGAGCGCACCCGTTCGGAGGACGCGGTCCTCTGCTACGACTT
>CALDKL010000208.1 GCA_937898895.1 uncultured Verrucomicrobiae bacterium
GTGCCAAAGAGCTAGATCTCAGCCAAGCGGTATCCTACCACGCCGGGGCCTTTCCTCCCGCCGCAATTGACTTCGAGGCCCTGATGGAGCCCCTGCTCGAAGCCACGGATGCGTTGGCCCGCTACGACCAGATGCTGGGGGGCATGCACAACTCGGAGATCCTCCTCGCTCCCCTCCGGAACCAGGAAGCCGTCATCTCCTCGCGCATGGAGGGCACCATCAGCACGATGGACGAGATCCTCCAGTATCAGGCCGAGTATGCCGAAGAAGACGTCACCTCCGAGGTTCGCTCCGAGGTCATCGAGACGATCCTCTATCGCCGTGCCCTCAACACCGCGCAAAAGCAGTTGGAACAGGGACACCCCCTGAACCCCGGCCTGCTCAAGAGCATCCATCGCCAGCTCCTCTCCTGGGGACGAGGGGCCAACAAATCTCCCGGCCAGTTCAAGCAAGAGCAGAACTACATCGGAGACCGCGACTCCCGAGTGATCCGCTTCATCCCCATCAGCCCCGAGCAACTCCCCGGCGGCATCGAAACCCTCTTTTCCTTCATCGAAAGCGGCAAACCTCCCTTGTTGGTGCGGACCGCCCTGGCCCACATCGAGTTTGAGGCACTGCACCCCTTCAAAGACGGGAACGGACGCGTCGGCCGCATGCTGGTCACCCTGATGCTGTGGAAATCCGGAGTCATCTCCGCCCCGCACTTCTACATCAGCCGCTACTTCGAAGACAAAAAGGACGAATACATCCATCTGATGCGCGAGGTGTCACGCACGGGCGACTGGGAAAGCTGGTGCCGTTTCTTCCTCAGCGCCGTCGCCCGGCAAGCCACCGACAATCTCACCGTGGCCGAGTCCATTCGTACCCTCTACGAGGAAATGAAAAGCCGCTTCACCGAAGCCCTCTCCTCGAAATGGGCCGTCCAGGCCCTCGACTACCTCTTCGCCAATCCCATCTTCCGCAACAACCGATTCACCAGCGATAGTGGCATCCCCGTCGCGACCGCGGCCCGGTTCACGCGCATCCTCCTCGACCAGGGCCTGCTCCAAACCGTGAGGCCCGCCGCCGGTCGCCGCCCCGCCACCTACCGCTTCGAGCCCCTCATGGAGCGCGTCCGGGTTTAGGAGCAATTATGAAGGATGAATTATGAATTATGAAGGATGAAGGATGAATTATGAAGGAAGAGGAACCGGCGTTTGATTTGCGGGAGCGGACGAAGGCGTTCGGGCTGCGGATCGTGCGCATGTTCGTGGCCTTGCCGAAGACCGAGGAGGCGCGCGTGCTGGGGAAGCAGGTTCTCCGCTCTGGCACCTCCGTCGGTGCCAACTACCGCGAGGCCCATCGCTCCCGTTCGAAAGCCGAATTCATCGCCAAACTCGGCGACTGCCTCAAAGAGTTGGACGAAACGGCCTACTGGCTCGAGCTCCTCGCGGAATCCAACATCGTCCCCCCTCCAAAACTGGCCTCCCTCCTCGACGAAACCGATCAACTCACCGCTATCCTCACCACCATTTCCAAGCGCACCAAGGACAGCCTCTAACCCATTTCATAATTCATAATTCATAATTCATAATTCCCCATGTCCCCCCTCCCCCTCACCACCCCCGACTTCACCGCCGAGAACGTCGCAAAGATCGCCGCCCTCTTCCCCAACTGCGTTACCGAAGTGCGTGCCAATGACACCCGGAATCTCTCTTCATCATTCAAAATTCATAATTCATCTTTGAAGTGGGCGATCGACTTCGACCTGCTGAGGCAGGAACTCTCCTCCGACCTCGTCGAAGGCCCGCAGGAGCGCTATCGGCTCGACTGGCCGGGCAAGCGCGAGGCCCTCGCCCTCGCCAATACGCCCATTCGCAAGACCCTGCGGCCCTGCCGGGAGGAGTCGGTCGACTTTGAGACCACCCAGCAGCTCTACATCGAGGGCGACAACCTCGACGCCCTCAAGCTGCTGCAGGAGACCTACCTCGGGAAAGTGAAGATGATCTACATCGACCCGCCCTACAACACCGGGAACGACTTCATCTACGACGACAACTTCTCCATGAGCCGAGAGGAATACGAGGCGGCCTCGGGCGGACGCGACGAAGAGGGCAATGCGATGTTCGACGAGGAGAAGTGGCGGCAGAATTCCAGCAGCCACGGGCGCTTCCACTCGGAATGGCTCAGCATGATGTATCCCCGGCTGAAACTGGCGCGGAACTTGTTGCGGGAGGATGGGGTGATTTTCATCTCGATTGATGATGGAGAGGTGGCGAATTTGCGGCGGATTTGTGATGAGGTTTTTGGGGAGATGAATTTTGTAGCAAACGCCGTTTGGCAGAAGGCATACGTGGCGAACATGACGGCGCGTCACATCTCGAATACTCACGAACATATCCTGATCTACTGTCGTGACTATTTACGTCTTTCTCTTGGTCGATTCCCAAGAACCGAAGAACAAATCGCAAAATTCCAGAATCCTGACAATGATTCAAGGGGGCCGTGGAAGGCTGAAAACCTTTCGGCGGGGAAATTTTACAAGGCGGGTCAGTTCGCTATCACTACTCCAGCAGGAAGAGTTGTCACGCCACCTCCCGGACGTTATTGGCGCTGCAACGAGGAAACATACAAACGGTGGTTGGCCGACAATCGGATTACTTTCGGGACTGACGGCGGGGGAAGACCAATGTTGAAGAAGTTCCTTTTGGAAGTCGAGGAGGGACTCACGCCGGAGACTTGGTGGAATCACCAAAATTGCGGCACGAACAAATCTGCAAGCACCGAATTGAAGAAGCTTTTCGATGGTGGCGCATTCTTCGATACACCTAAATCTGTCGAAGTTTTGTTAAGAATGGTGCGCTTATCTAATTCACGCAATCACGACATCATCCTCGACTTCTTCTCCGGCTCCGCCACCACCCCCCACGCCGTGATGCAGCTCAACGCCGAAGACGGTGGATCGCGCCGCCACATCATGGTCCAGCTCCCGGAGCCCTGCGATGAAAAGAGCGAAGCCTTCAAAGCCGGCTACGCCACCATCGCCGAGATCGGCAAAGAGCGCATCCGCCGCGCCGGAGCCAGTATCCGCGCCGAACTCGAAACCAAAATCGCCGCGACCCAAGAGGGTTCCGAGGATCATCAAACCCTCTCTGCCCGCCTCGCCCGGCTCGACACCGGCTTCCGCGTCCTCAGGATCGACAGTTCGAACCTCGCCCAGGTCCACCACGAACCCGACCAGCTCGCGCAGGGCGATCTGCTCCTCCACGTCGACAACCTCAAACCCGACCGCAGCCCGGAGGACCTTCTCTTTCAGGTACTGCTCGATTGGGGGGTCGATCTTGGTCTGCCGATTGGGAGGGAGGAATGGGGAATTGATAATGGAGAATGGAGAATGGATAATGGGGAGAAGGGTGGTGCGCGGGGATCGTTTACGGTCTTCTTCGTTGACGACAATGCCCTTGCCGCCTGCTTTGACACGGGGCTGGACGAGGCCTTCATCAAGGCCCTCGCCAAGCGCGCGCCCCTGCGCGCCGTCTTCCGCGATGGCGGCTACGCAAATGATGCCGTGAAGATCAACATCGAGCAGATCTTCACGGCGCTCAGCCCGCATACGGAGATTAAGACAATTTAGGTAAATTGATAATGGATAATTGAGAATGGATAATGGGAAGAGGTATAGTCCGGTTCGGGAGAAGTCGTTTGCGTTTGCGCTTCGGATGGTCAGGCTGTCGCGTTTTTTGCAGGACGAGAAACGGGAGTTTGTCCTGAGCAAGCAGGTGCTGCGGTCGGGCACTGCCATCGGGGCGCTGGTTCGAGAGGCCGAACAGGCCGAGAGCAAAGCCGATTTCATCCACAAAATGGCCATCGCTCTGAAAGAAGCCAACGAAACAGAATACTGGCTCGATCTCCTCCACCAATCCGAACTCATCGAAGACAAAAGCCACCAATCCCTCGCCCCCGACCTCATTGAACTCCTAAAACTCCTCACATCCATCATCAAATCCTCCAAATCCACCCACTAACCCCAATTCCCAATTATCCATTCTCAATTTTCCATTCTCAATTATCCCATGATCGTCGAACTGCTTCGCGAACTGAATGAACTGGACGAGCATCCCCGTCTGGAAGCGAAGAGCTGCCATTCCGGAGAGCTGGGCCAGAGTTTTTTCGAGACGGTCTGCGCCTTCTCAAACGAGCCCGGTCTAGGTGGTGGGCGCATCGTGCTTGGGGTGAGGCGATGTGAAGCCGATCTGTTCGGCGGCTACGAAGTATACGGCGTGCCGAATCCCGACAAGCTGCAACAGGACATCGCCAGTGGTTGCGCCGAACAGTTCAACGCCCCGGTTCGCCCTCGGGTCATCCCTGGACAACACGAAGGCAAGGCCGTGCTGATCGTGGAAATTGACGAACGCCTCGCGAGCGACAAGCCACTCTATTTCCGGAAGCAGGGCGTCCCCCGCGGGGCTTGGCGACGGATCGGATCGACCGACCATCATTGCACGGAGGAAGACCTGGTGGTGTTTTACGGCAACCGGAGCGGCGAAAGCTACGACCTGTCCCTCATGTCGCGTGCGAGCCTGGCTGACCTCGATCCAGAGGCGATCGAGCATTACCGGACGTTGCGTCGCAATGTCAATTCCGCCGCCGAAGAACTCTCGTTCACCGATCTCGACTTGCTCCAGGCGCTCAACGCTGTCCGTCCGGAAGACGGTGACTGGAGGCCAACCCTGACGGGCCTGCTCCTCTTTGGCTCGCGTCTCGCTCTGCGTCGCGAGCTGCCGATGGTCCGGGTAGATTACATCCGCGTGGCCGGGAAAGAGTGGATCGCCGACCCCGACAAGCGCTTTGAGACAACGGTCGACATGCGAGGCCCTCTCCTCGCCTTGGTCGACCGGGTTCTCTCAGCCGTGATGGACGATCTCCCCAAGGG
>CALDKL010000209.1 GCA_937898895.1 uncultured Verrucomicrobiae bacterium
TAGAATTCGTCATATTGGCCAGGCGGCACATACACCGCCTCGGCGGCACCGTCATTCTCGACCGTTGAAGCCAGATTGGCCGGTTTGCACCCCGAGAAGAGAAGTGCCGCGCCGAGGAGTGTCAGTCCCAATCCGGAAAATCCGGTGGCACAGGGTTGAGTCCGAGAGGAGACAGGGTTGGATCGGAGGCTCCGGTCCGAATTTCGTGGGGTGTGGTTCATAGGATGGGTGGGGTTCATTTTTCACCGTCGTTTCCGCGCATAAATTCGAGGACCTTGCGGGCGTCTTCGACCGCGACATTTTGGTTCGGCATACGCACCAGGCAGAGTTCCAACTGCTTCTGGGCCTCGGGATCCTCGTTGAGCATTTTGTCAGTGTTGCAGATCATGTTCATGATCCAGACCGGTTGCCGGCGTTTCGTCACTCCCGACCAGCCGGGGCCGACCAGCTTGGTGGTGTCGAGTCGATGGCAGGGCAGACATTTGGTTTCGTAAATCGTTTTTCCACCCGCCACCCAGGTTTGGTTGAGAGGGGTGGTGATTTCGACATTCTTGATTTCCGGCCCGTGGACCACGGGTTGGCCGGAGATCAACTCCCCGGGGGTCGGTGCTTTCTTGGCGGCTTCTTCGGCTTCTTCTTTGGAGCCACAGGACACCAGGAGGAGGGGCGCTGCGAGCAGGAGCAACAGGGGATATCGTTTCATGGGTTGGTTCAAAATAGAGACACGGTTGTCAGTAACACAGGGTGTGTGGAACGCTCCGCGCATCTTGCCGGACCTGCCGCATCTGTTGTGGTTTTTGAAGCGTTTCGATGCCTTCGGCCAGCATGGAGCCATTTCTGGTACCGAATCCGTTCCGCAGGTTTGAATGCAGTTTCGAATGTCAGATTTTCGGACGGCTACGGCGTCTCGTTCATCCGGCCAGGCGGGTTCGAGACGAGAGATCCGTTCAGGAATCCACAATCAGGAATCCGTCCACGCAGCGCGTCCGTAGAGATGGGCGAGAAGTCCTTCTCTTCCTCCGTGTGCGGCGATACAATCGAGAGTGAATTCGTACCCGATTGCGACGATGCGGTCGATGGCTTCGAACTCGAGCATGCCGAAGGCTTCGACGGGGGGGTGAAGGTAGAGGTTGGCGTCGCGTTTCACCTCTCCGGCGACACGGACGCTATTGAGGGTAGTGGCCCGCATCAGGATGTCGACGATGCCGGGCATGCCGGGGCCAGGGCGAGAAAGAAAGCGATCGCGGAGGATGTGCCACGGGGAGGGGGCAACCTCACAGGTGGCTTTCAGATCTTGGCCAGGCGTGACGTCGACGACGATGAGGGGGCCACCCGAGAGGGTGCGCATGACGTCGCCGGGGAGGTTGTCGAGGACACCTCCGTCGACGAGAAGATCCCCGTTTTCGACGATGGGAGCGAGAACACCGGGGAGGGAACCGCTCGCGCGCACCGCCTTCCAGAGAGGTCCACGACGATGGACGACGGCTTCGCTGGCGGTGAGATTGCAGGAGACGCTGAACTGAGGAATCCAGAGATCCTCGACGAGGGTGTCGCCGAATATCTTTCGGGTGACTCGCTCGAGTCGGTGGCCGCGCAGGAGGGAGATGAGGGGCAGGGTATACTCGGTGAAGGCTTTGGAATCGACGAACGCTTCGCGGCCGAGGGCGATCATGGTGGGTGTGTCCCAGTCCATCGCACAGGCTGCGGCGACGATGGCACCCATGCTGGTGCCGCCAACGAGGTCGATGGGGATGCCGTGTTCGCGCAAGGCCCGGATTACGCCGACCTGGGAGAAGCCGCGGGCCCCGCCGCCCCCGAGGACGAGGCCGATGCCCCGTTCGGTAAGGGTGCGGGCGAGACGATTGAAATCTCCGGGATGATCGAGGCGGAGGTGAAAGTGGCGGTGAAGTTCACGGGGATCGAGCCAGTGGGCCGTGCCGATGGGTCGGGTGGCCCCAGCGGGATGGACGAGAGCGAGGCTGCGACGGGCGGAAGTGGGTCCATACTCTTGCCATGCGAGATCCTCTTCACGGGGGCCGGGTTTGGGATCGGCGTCGGCGGCAGCGACGAGGAGGACGTGGTCGGCCTGGCGAATGCAACGCCGCGTCCAATCTGCGTCACCGAGGTCGCCGGAATAGACGAGAAAGCGATGGTTCGCCTCCTGTTCCTCGATCCAGTCGAGAAGGGTTTCTTCGGATTGCCCGTGGACGGTGGCATGATCGAGAAGAAGGGTGGGACCGCTCTCCGCAAGGGACTTTGCGAGAGTTTGCGCGAATCCGTCGAGAAGTCGGTCGCGTCCGAGAGGAACGATGGCAAGCGTGAAACAGGAGGGGAGCCCGGATCCTCCCGGCGCACGATTGCGCAGACGGCTGATGAGAGTGTTGAGGATTCCCATCATCAGTTGGGGATGCCGGGTCATGAGATTCTCCAGATCCTCTTTCGAAAGAGTGAAGATCTCACTGTCGCGCACGGCGTAAACCGTCATGCTGCGGACCTCACCGGAGAGCACGCCCATCTCCCCGAGCAATTCGCCAACGAGGAGGTCGCGGCTCATTTCCGCCCCAGATTGGCCTGGTCCGACGGCGCGAAGGCGACCCCTGACAATGACACCAAGATGATCGCTCGTGTCGCCTCGGCGGAAGAGCACTTCTTTGCCTTTCAGTTCGACGCGGCGGACGCGGGTAAGGAGGTCGTCGTAGGTTGCCTCATCGAGGAGTTGATCGCCCGGGAGAAAGGCCCGGCTGAGAACGGCGCGGAGGATGCGGTCGCGGTCTTCCATGGGGCGGGAGGCGGTTCCGGCATGCGCTGCCACCGACATCCAGCGGAAGCTGATGCCGACGACATGCCTTGTCAAGACGGGTGGCTCAGTGGACGAGTCTCACTCGAATTGTGTGGGCTTCACAATGAGTTTCCGAAAGGCGACGGGACCATGATCGCCCTGGACGACGATGGGCCCGGCGGGGTCCTCGGCGGCAGCGCCGCCACGGGTTGGCCCGGTGACCTCGACGTCCTCGTGGATCACGACGCCGTTGTGCTCGACACGGAGGAAGCGTGCGTTTGCGGTCTTCTTTCCGGAGGCGTCGAAACGCGGGGCGCGGAAGAGAATCCGGTAGGTCTGCCAGGTGCCGGGGGCACTGGCCGCATTGGTCGAGGGGGGCGTGCCCTCGAATCCCTGGGAACCCTTTGGTTTGCTCTCGTCCCAGCGTTCATAGATCGCGCCACAGTCATGCACGGTGATGGTATTGTCAGGTTTTCCGTAGCTGTCGAGGATCTGGACTTCGTAGCGACCCATCAGGTAGATGCCGGAATTGGAGGATCGGGGGATGAGGAACTCGACCTCGATCTCGGCGTCGCCATGCGTGGCTTTGCTCGTGAGGTTCACGGACTTTCCACCGGTTCCGTTGTAGAGGATGGCCTTGCCCGGTTTGACCGACTTCCACTTCATCTCCTGGGCGCTGCCCTGGATGTCGTCGGCCATGGCCCAGGCACCGGTCTCTGTCCAGGCCGCCAGATCGACGAGGGAGAGGGGTTCGGCCGGTGATTCGGCGGTGGCGGCACGGGTGATGAGCAACGAAACGCAAAACAGAAAACGAAGAATGGGGGACATGACGCGGGAAATGCATCATGGTTCCGGAAAACTGTCAATCGGCGCAATGAGCGCGAAACCGGTGCGCTTGCGGACCGGATCGTTCGGACTATGCTCGGTCATGGCTCGTGGAAAAGAGGATCATGATGCCCGCACCGCTGTTTTGAACTCGTTCGGCAAAGATCTGGCACGTCGTGCCAAATCGAAATGTGAATTGTGTGAACGGGGCGGCGAGAAACTTTCGATCTTCGAGGTGCCGCCCGTACCCCGCGATCCCGTATTTGCGCGTTGCCTGCTCCTTTGCGGCGATTGTCTCTCGCAGGCGGGGGATGTGAGGCACTTCCGAGGGGGAGACTCGTGGCGATTTCTCGCGACCCAGGCAT
>CALDKL010000210.1 GCA_937898895.1 uncultured Verrucomicrobiae bacterium
CCTTCGGCGAATGGCTCACCCGACGCGAACGCGAGGCGGGCCGGCTCCCCGAGGGACTCGTCTATCGCCTTCCGACCGAGGCCGAGTGGGAATATGCCTGCCGGGGCGGGAGCCGGGAAAACCACGCCTTCTGGTGGGGCAATGCGATCGATGAGGGAGAGGGGCGTCTGAATGTCTCGGGCATCGACCTGCTCCCTGGGCGCACCCGCACCTGGCCGCTCGCAAAGGTCCCGTGGAGCGACGGCTTCGCCTTCGTGTCCCCGGCCGACCACTACGGCGAGCGCGGTCGCAACGGGTTCGGTCTCGCCGATACCTGCGGAGGTGTTTGGGAGATCGTGCTCGACCACTTCGATCCGAAGGGCGGGCACGAGGAGCTTCATTTCGTGACCGAGAACCCGCGTCCCGTCTGCCGCGGCGGCAATTATTTCGACGTGCCCGGCAACGCGCGGTGCGCCGTCCGGCTCGGATTGCGCGGTCCGGAGTATTCCGATTCACGCGATGGATTCCGTATCGCACTCGGTTCGCCGCGCGAACCAAAACCCTGACAAACGCCCATTCATCCCATGAATCTCCCTACCCGCCGCCGCACCTTCCTCGGCCAATCCCTCGCCGGACTCGCCGCCGCCTCGCCTGCGCTGAACAGCCTCGCACAGGAATCGAAACCGCCGCTCCGCATCGGTCTCGTCTCGGCGGCCACCTACGGAGCGACCTATCTGCCCACCACCCAGTCGCGCACTCCGGGCTCCAACCACGGCACCGCCTTCGCCACGACCTTCAATGGTTTCGACGAAGCGAAGGCCAAGGGGTTCAAGGGCACTTTTGTGAAGTCGGGAAAGCGGATCGAGGGTGCGAAGGTCGTCAAAATCTGGGATCCTGACAAAGCCGTCGCCGCGACGATCGCCGACATCTGCGGGATCGCGACGGTGGCGGATACTGCGGAGGCTTGTGTCACCGATGTCGATCTCGCCCTCCTCATCGACGACGGAAGCGGTGCTCAGTGGAAATACGCGGAAGCCGCCCTGCGCAAAGGGGTGCCCACTTTCTGCGACAAACCTCTCGCCATGACGGCGAAGGAGGCCGCCGCCATCGCCGAAGTCGCAAAGGCCACCGGGACCCAATTCATGTCGGCGAGCAGTCTCCGTTTTGTGCCCGATATCGTGAAGCTGCGCGAGGATGCCGCCGCGATCGGGCCCGTCCGCCTTTGCACCGTGACCGGTCCGGGTGATCTGGTCTATTATGGCATCCACGCCCTCTCGATGGCCTACGCCGTGCTCGGGCCCGGCGTCGTCAGTGCGCACAACATCGGTCGCGAGGGCAGCCACATCGTCCGCCTCCGCCATCAGAAGGATCTCGACATCGTCCTGCTGGTCGGAGCACGGGAGAAAATGAGAACCGGCTTTTCGATCCAGCTCTTCGGTGAGAAGGGCAATCTGCGCATCGAGCCGGATCTGAAAGACCTCTATGCCTATCTGCTCGAAGCCTTCCTCGATTTTGTCCTGCACGGAAAAATCAGCGTTCCCGTCGAGGAGGAGGTCGAACTCATCGCCGCGCTCGAGGCAGGGCAACGCTCCCTCGAACTCGGTCGGGAAGTGAAGCTGAGCGAATTGTGGTGAGTCCCGGAGTACCGTGTATCCGCCGTATCTTCTCCTTGAACCCATTGTGAATTTCCTCCCCATTCCGTCATGCAAAAAATCCTGACTGTCCTCCTGATTTCCGTCATCGCCTCCACCGCCGGGGCGCAGACCGAAGCCTCTCCGATTTTCAATGGAAAAGACTTTAGCGGCTGGCACGGGGACAATCCTCACACAACCGTCAAAGCAAAGACCCCGGAGGAGCGGGAAAAGTCCCTCGCCGAGCAACAGGCCGAGTTCAAGGCGCACTGGTCGGTTCAGAACGGCGAACTGGTCAATGACGGCCACGGTCCCTACTGCACGACCGACAAGGAGTACGGCGACATCGAATTCCTCGTCGATTACAAGACCGTGCCCACGGCCGACAGCGGTATCTACCTGCGCGGCACCCCGCAGGTGCAGATCTGGGATGGGACCTTTCCTCCTTCCGTCAAACACGGGGCCGACAAGGGATCGGGCGGTCTTTGGAACAACAGTCCCGGAGCGGCGGGCAAGGACCCGCTGGTGAAGGCCGACAAGCCGCTCGGAGAGTGGAATTCCTTCAAGATCCGGCAGATCGGCGCCCGCACCTGGGTCTGGCTCAACGGACAGGCCGTTGTCGAAAACGCGAACATGGAGAACTACTGGGACCGTGCCAAACCCCTTCCGGCGAAGGGGCCGATCCATCTCCAGACCCACGGAGGTGAAATTCGCTGGCGCAACCTCTCGGTGAAGGAGATCGCCCCGGAAGAGGCCAACGCCCTCCTGCGCGGCGACGACGCGGCGGCCGGATTCACCTCCCTTTTCAACGGCAAGGATCTCACCGGCTGGGCCGGAGCGGCGGACAACTACGAGGTCGTCGACGGAGCGATCCAGTGCAAGGCGGGCAAGGGGGGCGTCCTGCGCACCACGGAGGAATACGGCGACTTTGTCGTGCGGCTGGAGTTCAAAGTTCCCGCCGGAGGCAACAACGGCCTCGCGATTCGATACTCCGGGGAAGGAGATCCCGCCTACACGGGCATGACCGAACTCCAGGTGCTCGACAACGAGGCCGAGAAGTACGCGAAGCTCGATCCGCGTCAGTACCACGGCAGTGCCTATGGAATGTCGGCCGCCCATCGCGGATACCAGCGTCCTGTCGGCGAGTGGAACTACCAGGAGGTGACGGTGAAGGGCTCGACGATCCGGGTGGAGCTGAATGGCTCTGTCATCCTCGATACCGATCTTTCCAAAGTGACCGAGTACGCCGGGGGGAAGGAGCATCCCGGCAAGAATCTCACACAAGGATACTTCGGATTCGCCGGCCACGGCGACGCGGTCGCCTTCCGCAAGGTTGCGATCAAGAAACTGTGAGTTCGTGCAGGGCGAACACCTCCACGTCCACCGCCTCGGCGACGCAGGCGTGAACCGGAGGTCCCTCGAGGTCGGGCAGTCCATTCCATTTCGCAGGCAGACTCGACCATTCCTCCACCGCGACGCTGCGTGATCGATAGGGGGAATGGTGGACCTGTCCGGAGAAATACCGTTCGCCGTCCGCGAGGTGGCTGAAGAGGAGATACCGCTCGAGCAGGAAGAATTCGAGCGTGCCCGGCGCCGCCTCCAGCGGGGGCTTCGTCGAATCCGGACGGTAGCGAAACCGGGCAGTCTCGCGTTCGCCCCGGCGACGGCAGCGGTAATCGGTCCATCCATCCACGCTGCGCGAGGTCCGCATCGCCGAGTGATGGTAGGGGAGCCGGAAAGCGGCCCGGGCGATCTTGTGGGCGATCCAGCGGTTTGCCTCAAGGGAATGAAACCAGACGCCCGGTCTCCCTTCTTCGTCGTGGACGTAGGTCCTGACATTCAGCTCGAGAAACCACGAGAGCCACGGCAGGGCGGGCAGGCACCGGGGGCGAATCCGGTCCATGCGGAAGGGCACGATCCCGACCCAGGCGACTCCGTCGAAGGTGTCGAGATGGAGCCTGTCGGGAAGGGTTTTTCTCCAGACATCGGGATCGGCCGCCCAGTGGAGAAAGAGCAGCTCCGACCAGGTCTGGAGCATCGCGGGCAACTCGTGTTCCGGCCGCCGCCGAACGGCCTCGCGTTGGTCTTGGGTAGGCGGGTTCATCGGGAAAGGGAATGAAGGCTCCCGGCGAGGGAGTCGATTGTGCTGGATCGAAATGAACGATCCCGTTTGGCAGTTGGGCAACGATACCAGCTCGTGCTGCCGGGATGAATCTCTTCACCACGCCCTCGCAGCCCGATCAGAATGGAATATCGTCGCCATCTTCGATGGGACGATCGTAATCGCGGGCCGGCGGAGCCGCGGGAGCGGATCGTTGGGTTGCTTGCGATGAACGGGACTCCTGATCCTCGTCGTGCGGGGAAGCGCCCCCGCCTTTTCCTCCGCGCGATCCGCCACCGTCTTCACGGCTGCCAAGGAACTGGAAATTCTCCCCGACCACCTTGAGCCGCGAGCGCTGCTGCCCGGTCGTCTTGTCTTCCCAGGTGTCAAGCTGGAGCCGTCCCTCGACATAGATGGGGCGCCCCTTTTTCATGTACTCGCCGATGACCTCCGCCTGGCGTCCCCAGAAAGTGATGTCGACGAAGGTGGTCTCATCGTGGCGCTGGCCGTCGTCCCCGGTGTAACTGCGGTTGATCGCGAGAGAGATGTCGGTCACGGCGGTGCTCTTGGGGGTGTAGCGCACCTCGGGATCACGGGTGATGTTCCCCATCAACTGGACTTTATTGAGATTCGGCATGACGAAACTCTATAGGGAAAGCAGGCGAAATATCCAGCCTTTCTTTTCCGCCCCGTGCCCCCTTTCGCGATACGGCACGAGATTCAGGAGGAGAGCATCGCCTTCATCCTCGCAAAATAGTCGGCGGCGAAGTCTTCGTCGGCCGGGGCTGCGGCAAGAGTCTCGTAGAAGGTCTCGAGCAACTCTTCCCGGCTCATTTCTTTGAAAAAGGAACTCGGCATGCAGGGCATCTTGTCGCCGTAGCGTTTCCGGCTGTGGCACCACGTGAGGGTGAGTTCCTCCATCGCCCGGGTGATGCCGACATAGAGCAGACGGCGCTCTTCGTCGCGGCTTCCCTCCTCGACCGAGCGCGAGTGCGGCAGGATTCCCTCCTCGACTCCGACGATGTAACAGACGGGGAACTCCAGCCCCTTGGCCGCATGCATCGTGATGAGGGAAACTCCGCTGCCAGCATCCTCCTTCTTCTCTTCCTCGCGCTCCTGCATCAGGGCGACGCTATCGAGGAAGCCGCGCAGGCCGCGTTTTGATTTCTCGCGGTGGGAATGCATGCCGTCGATCAATTCGGCGACGTTTCGGCGGCGCATATCGAATTCCTCTTCCGTCTTGCAGCTCTTGCGGAGGAAGGTGTCGTAATCGATCTCCTTGAGCAATTCCCTCGTCATTTCCGCGTAATTCGCCGTCGCAGTGTTCGCGATGTCGGCATAACGGTTGAGGAAATCGATGAGGGCGAGCAGGGCCTTCTGCGCCCGCGTGCTGAGGTTCCCGAGGAATTCGAGATCGTTCATCGCCGAGTGCACGCTGATCTGGTGATCGATGCTGAACTGAGTCGCGAGCGCCACGGTGCCTTCTCCGATCCCGCGCGGCGGGGTTGTGATGACGCGGAGCAGGCTGATATCGTCGTCGAGATTGAGGAAGAGATTCAGATAGGCGAGGACGTCCTTGACTTCGCGTCGCTCGTAAAAACTTTGTCCGCCAATGAGCCGATAGGGTATCTGGTTCTCGCGCAATTTTTCCTCCATCACGCGCGACTGCGTGTTCATGCGGAAAAGGATCGCCATGTCGTCAAAGGCCCGGTTGCGGAGGCGGTGTTTCTCGAGGATCTCGCCCACGATCCAGTCGGCTTCGGTTTCGGCATCGGGCATGGCCACGGCCCGTACCTTTTCCCCTTCGCCTTTGCCGCTCCAGAGGGTCTTCTCGCGGCGATGTTTGTTGTGGCGGATGAGACTGTTGGCGAGACGGAGGATGACGTTGTTCGAGCGGTAGTTTTCCTCCAGCTTGATCACGGTGGGGTCGGGAAAGTAGCGTTCGAAGTCGAGGATGTTCGAGATGTCCGCCCCGCGCCATCCGTAGATGCTCTGGTCGTCGTCGCCGACAACGCAGACGTTGCGCTCGGGGCCGACGAGGAGCCTGAGGAGGCGCATCTGGAGGTGGTTGGTGTCCTGGAATTCGTCCACCATGATGAAACGAAAACGCCGTTGCCATTCCGTCCGGATGTCGGCATGCTCCTCGAGACTTCGTACCGCAAGGATGAGGAGATCGTCGAAATCCACCGCATTGAGTTGCTTCAACTCGCGCTGGTAGGTGCGGTAGACCTCGTTGATGAGTGCGTCCTCGCTCTCGCTGGGCATTTGGCCTGTGTTCTTCGCTTTGCTGATGAGAGAATTCGCCAGCTTTGCGTCGAGGTTCTCCTCCTTGCCCGCCGTGCGCACGATGATGCGGCGGAGCAGGCCGACCTGATCGCTCTGGGTGTAAATGGTGAAGGTCTTCTTGTAGCCAAGTCGCTCGATACTGCTGCGGAGGATGCGCACACAGAGACTGTGAAACGTCGAGATCGTGATCTTTTCGGCCAGTTCCGGATCCACCATGCCGCCGACCCGCTCGCGCATCTCGCTGGCGGCCTTGTTGGTGAAGGTCACCGCGAGGATCTGGTGCGGCGAGATGTCGCTGTAGACCATGCCCGCAATGCGAGTGGTGATGACACGCGTTTTGCCGGTTCCCGCGCCCGCAAGAATGAGGACGGGACCGTGAATCTGCTCGGCTGCTGCGCGCTGTGGCGGATTGAGGGCGAGCAGGCCCTGCTTCGAAACTTTCACGCGCGGCGCCTCGGTGGACGGTTCGGAAAGAGGAAGTGTGTCAACTGACGAGGCGCAGGGCGAAAGGATAGCGGTAGGCCTTGCCCTTGTTCGCTTCGAGCCCCCCGAGGATACTGAAGATGATGCTCGCGACACCGATCAAAAGCATGAGGATCGAGGTAAAGCAGCCCACGAAGGGGACAAAACTGAGCACCAGCATCACGACGTATCCGATCGTCACGGTGATTTGAAAATTCAGTGCTTCCTTGCCTTGGTCGTTCACGAAAGGACTCTCGTCCTTTTTGATCAACCAGATGATGAGGGGGCCGACAAAACCGGAGACGATGGCCAGCAAGTGTGCCAGCATGCCCATCAGTTTTTCATCGGCTTCTCCCAGTTTGCCCTGGCCGAGTCCTACACCGACCGTCGATGGAGCTGCTGTGGGGAGTCCGCCGAAACCGGAAGATCCGGACCCCATCGGCGGGGGAGCGTCGTTGCCGGAAGAAGAAGATCCCATCGGTGGCGGTGTGTCCTGCTCGCTCATGTTTCCTGTGTAGCT
>CALDKL010000211.1 GCA_937898895.1 uncultured Verrucomicrobiae bacterium
TCTTCGCCCTGTTGGTCGCCCTTCGGAGTGACGGAAACAGGAGAGGCGGTTCCCGTGGCAGCCACGATCTCGGCGGCGCGTTTGGAGGAGCGGGCTTCAATGTCCTGCTCGCGGGCTTCCAGTTCGGCGTTACGGGCGGAGAGGGAGGCCATCTTCGCATCGAGTTCGCTTTTCGTGGTGCTCAGGGATTCGAGGCTTTGCCGGGCAGTGGCGAGGTCGGATTCGAGACGTTCGCGATTTGCGGTAGCCTCAACGAGTTGGCCTTGGAGAAGTTCGGTTTTTGTGGCCGCTTCGGAAAGCAGAGTTTCACGAGCCTGCGCATCGGCTTCAAGCGCGGTCACGCGGGACAGCGCCTGGTCGAGTTGTTCGTCAATGGTGAGCATGATACTTGGGTTTCTGTGTCAACCTCGGACGTGCCGGGAGCGGAGCATTGCCAGCGCATCGGCGCGGCTTCTGATCGTGCCAGCGAGGTTCATTCGCATCGCGGCTTTGGCGGAAAACGTCTGGCCCTCCATTGCTTCATCCGGGATTTTGCGCCCCCGGGCGAGCACGGCAGCGCGGAAGTCGGCGGCAATTTCCTCGACGTTCTGCTGGAGCAGGCTGCGCTGCTCGTCGGTGAGCGGGACGCCCGATGTGCCGAGGCTTTTGTATTTGCCCGCCGCAAAGACCTCGACCTTGATGCCTTCCGCCCGCAGGGCCTCGCTCGTGTCGAGTATTGAGGCAATCACCCCGATAGAACCCACGCGGGCGCTCGGGGTCATGTAGATGGCATCACACTGGGAAGCGACCCAATAGGCTGCCGAGCACATCTGCCCGGCGGTAAAAGCATAGGTGTATTTGCCGCGTGAAAGGTCGGCAACCGCCTGGGCAAGTTCTGGTGTGCCACTCACGCTCCCGCCCGGGGAATCCACATCCAGGAGCACGGCCTGAACGGAGGCATTCTCCGCCGCCTCGGCCACGGCCTCGATGATCGCTTCGGTGTCGGTCGCGCCAAAGAGAAACTGCGCGATGAGTCCGGGGCGACGGATGATCGGACCGGAGATTGTCACGATGCCGACGCCGTCTTCGACGGAGAGAAGGGGCGATTCCGGCTCGGGAACGATCTGAGGCGGCGACTCGAAGAAGCTGCGGGAAGCGCAGACAAGTGCCGCATGGGCTTCCGGTGTCAGAAGCCAGGGTTGATCAATAAAGAGAACTTCGGCGGGTTTCATGTTACCAGTGCAGGTGTCAATCATCCGGGCTGGCGCGGACCGGCACTGGCAGGAGAATCCTCGCCGATTACCGGGGTGGCCTCGGTTCCTCCTCTTGGACGCCAGAGCATTTCGAGTGGGACATCGAATTCGCGGGCAAGGTCGAGGATGCGCCGGGCGTTCTGTGCGCGGATGCGCATTTCTTCCTCAAAATCCATGCCCTGCTCGGCAAAGTGCTCACTGAGCGTCTTGATTCCCATCTCGACATCGGCCCGGTTCTGCTGCGCCTCACGGCCCGCATCGACGGTGATCCTACGGGGCGTCGTCGCGCTCACACGGTGCCAATTTGGGGCGTGCGGCAACGCTCCGGTCTGAATGGCGTCAGCGATCACGTAAGCCCAGACCGGACGGATGAAGCGTTGGATCAGGATGAGTTGGCGGAAGGAGAATCTGCGGTCGGCTTTGGCGACAACGAGACGGACACCCGCACCGCCCACGCTGCTGGAATCTGCGGCGAATTCGTAAGGCAGAACCCCGAGGGCGGAATCCCGCCTCAGATGCGTCAGGAAGCCGGTGAAGGTCGGACTTGGGCGATTGGACTGGAAGCTGTCGAGGGATTCGTCGGGTTTGAGCGCGATCAACTTTCCTCCCACGATGCGCTGGAGAGAAGCGGGGTCACTCGGTTCCTGGCCGGGAGAGCCGTTCCCGATGGAAAAGTCGCCATCAGGCTCGATTTCGCCCCGGGCGGTTTTGAGGATCCGTGCGACGTCCGCGTTGTCTTTGACGGCGTGCTTTTCAAGGGCCAGAAGCTCCATTTCGTCCAGGACGTGGTTGATCGAGTGCTGGATTGTCGCGGCATTGCGAACCGATGACACTGACTCGGGTTCGAACACATGGAGGATAGCTGTCGCTGGCAAATCACGATGCGTGCCATCATCAAGGAGCATGCGATAGAAAGTCGGCGCACCGAAGGCGTCCAGGCCGATGCCGTCCACGGTTTCCTCGCTTCCGGGCGCATCGCCGATTCGGTGCGCTTCAATCAGTTGGAGAGCGGGACGACCAGAGCGGTCGTGCGTTTTGTGGATGAAATATTCGCCGTCCACGTCGATCCCCCGACAGACGAGGCTCTGACATTCCTCGAAGGAAAATCGCCCTGTGATTTCGCAGCGCGAGGCCCAGTTGGCGAAGTACTCCTCGGCGGCCCGGTTCCACTGGGAATCGGAGGATTGTGCCTGGGGCTTGATGCCGTCGCCCGTGGAGTAGATTGCCATGTTGGCGACCAGTTCGCGCACGAAGCCTGAGTTCTTTTGCAGGTAGCGAGAGCGGCGCACCAATTCCGAGCGGATGCCCGGCGAGAGGTCGCGTTTCGTGTCGCCTGGTGCAGACCCGGGGACGCGGCCCCGTCGCGGCGAATAGTTGGCCGACTCGTAGGGACTCACCCAGGCTTTGGGCAGGAATCTGCCGACGATGGAGAAAAAGCGGTTCATTTTGGGATGTATCCGCAGACCGAAGAGGTCGCCGTCGTGCGCTTTGCTCCGTAGGTGGAGGGATCCAGAACCCGCAGGGCGTAGGCGCATTCCTCGAGCGTTTCTTTCACGGTCATGGGAAATTGCTTCGAGACGGACGATCCGCTGTCACCCCAGGACATGAGCGTTTTGCCCTCC
>CALDKL010000212.1 GCA_937898895.1 uncultured Verrucomicrobiae bacterium
CGCACTTCGCGGTTCCAGGGAAGGGCGCTTTCCCAAGCGCCCCCCACCATTCCAGCCGCCATGCACCGCCAAGGCATGGGAAAGCCGCGTTCCCAGTAGGGTGCTCCGCCGCGTTTCCTCTACGCGCACTTCGCGGTTCCAGGGAAGGGCGCTTTCCCAAGCGCCCCCCACCATTCCAGAAAGCACATGTTCAAGTCATCCTCCACAAATAGCCCATGCCGTTCATGGGTAGGCATCTCCCGCCCAGTTCTGCTTTTCCCTGGCGACGACACGCGGTTCCCTTTCACGGGTTCGCCGGGAGGGGATCGCCGAGGAGCAGGATCGCGCCCACATTCCAATGATTCGGGGCGTATTTCGCGGGATTTGCTTCGAAATCGGGGCGATTCTTTTCAAAAAGGATCGCTTTCTTGTCGGGCGCAGCGGAGTCGAGTGTGACGGTCACGGTGTGATCGGTCGCAGGATCCAGATTGCCGCCGACCTGAGACTTGCTGAGGCGGTGATAGGTGCAATAGGCGTCCATGCGAGGCACGACTTTCGTTTCACCACCGTCGAGAGTCACCCGAAGCTGTCCCCCGTCGGGCCCGACCACATCAAAAAATCCGATCATGCTGCCGCGGAAGCGGAAAGTGAGGCGATCCCCCGGGTTCGTGGCACGCCAGAGCTGAGGGAGATTCCTGGAAAAACGGCGAGCGAGTTCGTCTCCACCTTCCCCGGCATTGAGCTTGCTCCAACCGCCCTGGAGCATCGCAGGGTCGAGAGAGACCAGTTTCGCAGCCGCCCAGTGATCCGTGCGCAACGGGGCGGGCAGGCGGTGGGGCGCGTTCGAAGGGGCGGCGGCCGCTTCGATCCCACGCCAGGAGCGAGCGAGGACCTCGGCATAGATTTCGTGTCCGGTCTCGACGAGGGGGTGAACTCCGTCGGTGGAGAAAATCATCGGGTCGCTCGGTTTCGGTTTGGCTGGTTTGTCAGGAGCCGCTCCTTTGAAGACGAGGCTTCCGGCACTGAGACGTTTCGCCACCTCGACTCCAAAGTGAATCGAGGGGATCGCGTAATGGTCGGCGACCTCCTCCATCGCCGTGGCCGCTCGCGAACATTTCCCTGCCTGGAGATCGGCGAGGAAGGGTTCGCTGAGAGTGTAGACAAAGACGATGTCGGTCTCCGGATTGGCATCCCAGGTCTGGCGCACAATTCCCTCCATGGCCCGCTGGATCTGGGCTGGGTCGGCCCCGCCGTCGTTTACGGCGAACTCGACAAAGAGCAGGTCGGGATGATACGCGAGGACATCCTGTCGCAGGCGAAACACTCCGAGATCCGATCCCGTGCCACCGATGGCAGCGTGAATCTCGGACCACTTCCCGGCGGGAAAGCGGGACTGGAATCCCTCGAGGGATTTCACACGCCAGCCAGGTGCCGCCGTGATACTGCCTCCGAGGTAGGCGACGCGGATTTCGCGCCCGGATTCCTGCGCCTTGCGGGAGAGATTGGGAACGCCACCCCGCGCCTGCACCTCGACGGCAGCACACCGGGGAGATTCCTCGGCATTGGCGAACGGAAGCAGGGAGACCGCAAAAGGAAGGAGCAGGAGGGGAGAAAACCGAGCCCTCATCGATGGGAAGGAAGGTCAGGGTTTTGCGAGGTAGTCGTAGCTCTCCACCTCGATGCGGAGAGCCTTGGGCCCAGCTCCGATACCGCTCTCAACGAATTCTCCGGTGACTCGTGATCCGTAAAAAGCATTCACTTGGCGGAGATGACGGAAAAAGACTTCGCAGCGGATGCTGGTTTTGCCATCGAGTGGGACGGTGAAGGCCAAGTAGATGGGGAAGGCAGTGGACTTGTCGCCAAAGAGAGTGACGGAGTCGCCTTGGTTGATGACGTTCTCGGCATCGAGTCGAGTTGCATTGTCGTATCCGACCGCTTCAGTCCGACGCGCCTTCCCGAAGAAATCGACGACCTGTCCGCGGGTCATATAGACATAGTCGCCGATATACTGTTTGAGAATCTCGATCTTCTTTTCCGTCTCTTTCAAGCGGGCTTCTTGCCCGGCCTTGAGAAGTAAGCCCTGGCGCTCTCGAATCTGGAGGTGCTGATCGATGCGTTCCGTCAGCACGCGACCGTCTGATCCGTAGCGGGCACTGAGATGGTCGATATAGAGAGGTTTGCTGTTTTCACTCACCTCGACCCGGTAGATCCACGAGTATTCGGAGAGGAGTTTCCGGTTCCTGGCGAGAGTGTCCGCATAGAGGAGGGCCCATTGGCCTGGGTCTTTGCTCGCGATGGCAGGGGCCTGGGCACGAGTTTCCTGCGATGGAGACAGCAGGCTCGCGAGCAGACAGAGACAAAACAAGTGAAATCGACGAGACCAGGGCGTGTGCATGGCGGGAGTGTGGTGCGGGAAGGGGGAATTGACCAGTTCTTTTATGGATTGGGGCGGAATCAGACTCCCCGTTTCGCCCCATAGAGGCGGAGGTGAAGTCGGTCGGAATAGCGAAAGCCGTGGGCGAGAGCGAGGGTGGCTGCGCCAGACTGGTTCGCCTCCAACTCGGCAACAGTGAGCGCCTTGGGCATCAGAAAAACGCGGTCGCCCTGGATGCCAGAGAGAGAGACAATCTCGAGGATCTCGGAAAGGTCGTCCTCTCCACCCATGACAAATTTGAAGTCGGCCTTGCCGGTTGCGGCGAGGGCGGAGAGCACGGCGGGCTTGCGCCGCAGGGATACATCCACGCCCGAGTTGGCGAGTTTGGGAGAGACGTTGATCTGATCGATGCGATCAAGGAACTCTGCGCCTGGCAGGAGGGTTCCGTTCGTTTCGATCTCGAACCAGGCCTGTCCTCTGTCGACCGCGTCGAGAGCCGTCATCACCCGAAGCCATCCCGTTTCCTGGACGAGTGGCTCCCCGCCCGTGAAGACGAAATTCCGGCAGGGAAAACGCGACGCGGCATCGACGATGGCCTCGGTGTCCAGATCGATGATCTGCTCGGATCGTTGGTATTTTTGATAGGAAGCATCCGCATCCCGTTCGTGGACAAAGTTGGTATCATCCCAATTCCAGGTGTAGTCCGTATCGCACCAGCGGCAGTGCAGATTGCACAGGGAGGCCCGGATGAAGACCGAGGGTCGCCCGAGGCTGCGCCCTTCGCCCTGGAGAGTGAAGAATAGCTCGGCCCCTCCGTCGGTCATTCGCGCGAGTTTCATCCGCGCAAGGTAAGCGGATCAATGGTGGCCGACAATCATGGAAGTGCTCTTCGGATCGAGCAGGTATCCCATCCCGAACGTCATCGGCTTCACCGGATGGATGCCGTTTGCGTAAGCGGCCGCGAGGTCCGGCTGAGAGTATTGGGTGAAGGGCGCCGTCGCACCCCGGTAGTTGCCGTGGAGCCGCAGATTCCAACCCGCGTCCCTGAGGTAGCGATAGGGAACCCCGGAAGGATCCTGGACGAGGCCGCGGGAGGAGTTTACGATGTAGTCGCGGATGGTTGAGAAACTGCCCTGATGCATCAAGTAGCTCGCGCTTTTCACAAAGGTGACGGGGGCACCCTTCGCGGAGACGAATTTCAGGAGGCGACGGTCCCCGAGGCCACTGTTGGAGAGATCTTCCTGGAAGTAGAAAATGCTGCGTCCCCCGGCCCGGATGTGCCAGCCCGGGCATCCACTCCCGCTCGCTCTCGGGACGAGGTGCCCGCCGCCATCCAGCCCGACCGCCTCCACCGAGGAGACGGTCTTTCCATCCCGTGCGATCTGGGCGAGAAGGATTGGAAGCGTTCCGCGAAGGGAAGTGCTCGAGAGATCGGACCGCATTTCCGTGGTGATGAAATAGCTTGCTCCGGTCACGGTGCGGAGGGCATTGGAGACCCCCCCGAGTCCCCGGGCGAGGTCCGGAGCACTCAGGCTGGCGAGGTCGGGCATCGTATGGGTCCCCTCGAGTCCGACGAGGATATACGTGCGTGCTCCCGGAAAAAGCGAGCTGGCATGAAGGTAGTCGGGACCACCGAAGGGATAAAACAGAACCCCGGGCGAAGAGAGTCCGTGCAGTTCTCCCCGGAACCCGCGAATGTGGCTTTGGCGTCCGGATTGCTGCGCCCAGAGCGAGTCCATTCGTGCGGCGTGGGATTGCCACTCCGGCGAACTGCGCGGCAGGGCGAGGTCGGTGCGATTCCCTCCGGGCAATCCGGCAAGGTAACGAGCAGTGTCGTTGAGAGAGCTGCCGCCAGATCCTGCTCCTCCACCCGACGAGACGCAGGCGGAGAAGGCGAAGAGCGACAGGACCATGGCAAGACGGAGGAACAGAAGGGCGAGTTTCATCAGAGCCGAGATGGTTAACTTTACCTAACCCGGCAAAGCCGGAACCAAAAAGCAATAAATTGTGCAATCGTGTCGGAT
>CALDKL010000213.1 GCA_937898895.1 uncultured Verrucomicrobiae bacterium
CTTGCGGAGCAGCGATCCCGAGCGATTCTATCGGCCCGTCGCTTCTCCACCATTTTAATCGCGGGATGGAGCAGTCTGGTAGCTCGTTGGGCTCATAACCCAAAGGTCGTTGGTTCAAATCCAGCTCCCGCAACTTCTTCAAAGCCCCGATGACACTAGATCGTCGGGGCTTTTTTGTAGGGTATGTCATTCCAGCTTCACCCCAGAGCCGGCTCGGCGATGCCGAAGATTCGGGAGGGATCCTGAATCGGACCGTCGGATCCAAGTCGCATTCGGGTGAGGTGACGCACGGGGGAAAAACCCAAGCGAGTCGCCAGTTGTGTGGCGATTGGATTGAGTATAGGCAGATCCCAGAGGAGAGGGGACTCCGGCGGGCAGTCGGCGATCAGTCCTTCGGCGAGAGCAAGGCCCGATTCGGGACTGGTGACGGTGATCGGACCGAGGTATTGGGCACGTTGTCCGGAACGGCGAAATCCAAAACTACCATCCGGGAGGAGCCGGAAGCCATCCGAGGAAACGCGCAGAGTTTCGAGCAGGATGGATCGGTCGGCTCCAAAAACCGTGTGATCGAGCACGAGGGCAACCGGGGGGAGGGCACTCCTTTCTGCCTCCTTTGAGCACGGAGTACCGAAATCGGTCGGCTTGGCTTCATTTTTTGCCCATCGTTGCAGATCCCACTCAGCCACGAAACCGAGCTTCTCATAGAGTGGGCGACCTTCCGGGGTTGCGTCGAGGCGGATGCAGGGGATTTTCATCCGATCCCGTAGATGGCGGAGGGCCGTCTCGAGCAAAAGGGTTCCGATCCCGCGTCGGCGGAAGGAGGGATCGACGAGAACCATGCCGATCCAGGCCATTTCTTTTCGGTAAATCGTAGTGGTGGTCGTGCCAGCGGCAGATCCCTCCACTTCCGCGAGGAAACAGTCATCCGGGCCAAGTTCGAGGAACCGTTCCCAGTCGCGACGGGTTTGGTTCCAGCCCGTTCCACAACTGAGAGAATGGGCAAACGCGAGATCGGATCCAGCAAGGCGGCGGAGGAAAGGCTGCATGGAGGAGGTTCGAATCCCAAATCACACTTGAAAATTTCGGAAAAGGAAAGTATTTTTAATTATGGAAATTATGAAAAATGTCACTTTATTTGTGATTTTTGGACTGCTACAAGCGGGATGTGCGAGTCGGGGAAGGGGGGAACGGGTGGAGTATCGGACTTTGGAAGCGACCGGATATTGCAAGTGCGGCGAGTGTTGCGGATGGAGGCGGAATCTCTTGTTTCAGCCCGTATATGCCTATGGATCGATGGAGGGCGAGCGAAAGAAGGTCGGAGTCACCGCAGTAGGAACCAAAGCGAAACCAGGCACGATCGCCGCAGACACGACGGTTTTCCCCTTTGGCACGCGGATGCGCATCCCCGGTTACGGAGATGGGATGGTCGAGGATCGGGGCGGAGCCATCAAGGGAGAAAAGATCGATTTGTTTTTCAAGAGTCATCGAGAAGCCCTGGAATGGGGGCGTCAAACGGTGACGGTAGAGGTCCGTTACCCCTGA
>CALDKL010000214.1 GCA_937898895.1 uncultured Verrucomicrobiae bacterium
TTGTAGGCGCGACGCGCGAAGATCTGGCAGATTCGCATGAGCACGCCCGGCGTGTTGTTCACATACATGCTCAGGGTGTGCCCCCCGGCGAGGTTGGGGCGCGAACCGGATTTCGTTTGGGCGTTTGTGATTTGTTGGGACATGGCAATCGGAGTAATGGGTATGAAGTGAAGGGTGATCGGTTGATCCGCTGATCGGGCTCAGGTCGATCCGACCGGCTTCTCCATCTTGTGCTTCGGTGGCTCGATGAGCATATCCTCGAGGGCGGCACCCGCCGGAATCATCGGGAAGACGTTGTCGGTCTTGATGCATTCGGCATTGATGACAACCGGTCCGTCGTTGTAATCGAGAGCCTCCTTCAGCTTCTTCCTCACATCGGCGGGCCGCCGGATGGTGATTCCCTTCGCGCCATAGGCCTCGGCGAGCTTCGCAAAGTCCGGATTTCCGATGAGATCCACACCGCTTTCGCGGTTGTCGAAGAAGAGTTCCTGCCATTGCCGCACCATGCCGAGGTAGTGGTTGTTGAGCACGAGAATCTTGAGCGGCAACTTGTGGATCACCGCGGTGGCCAACTCGCAGAGAGTCATCTGGAAGCCCCCGTCCCCGAGGACGGCAACCACCGTTTCCTTCGGACAGGCGAACTGGGCACCGATCGCAGCGGGGAATCCGAAACCCATCGTTCCGGCACCACCTGAACTGACCCATTTGAAGGACGCGTCGTTGGTGTAGAACTGCGCCGCCCACATCTGGTGCTGTCCCACGTCGGTCGCAACGATGGCCTTGCCATCGGTGAGTTCGTGAATCTCATCGAGGACCTGTTGCATGCGCAGACCGCCCTGCTTCTTGTAGGAAAGCGGGAATTTCTTTTTGTAGCCGCCAATGTGGGTGTTCCACTCGGGATGCTTTGCCTTCTCAAGGAGGGGCAGCAGTTGCCTCAGCGCGGTTTTCGCATCCCCCACGATCTGGACATCGGGCACGATCATCTTGCCCATTTCTGCGGCGTCGATGTCGATGTGGATGATCTTCGCCTGCTTCGCAAATTTGTGTGCCTGTCCAATGATGCGATCATCGAATCGCGAACCTACGTTCACGAGCAAGTCACACTCGCACACGGCTTTGTTCGCATAGGCGGTCCCGTGCATCCCGAGCATTCCCAGGGAGCGAGGGTGGGATTCGGGGTAGACCCCTTTCCCGAGCAAGGTCGACGTCACGGGAGAGTCCATCTTCGTCGCGAGGTCCATCATCTCCCGTTCGGCCCCGGAGAGCATCGCCCCGTGACCCGCGAGAATGAGTGGTTTCTTTGAAAGATTGATGAGCCGAGCCGCTTCCTCGATCGCTCCCCCATCAATCTCGTAAGCCTTCTCAGGCCGGTACCCCGGCAAATCGATGGCTGGATGAAGATCGCCGGTGAACATGGACTGGCTCACGTTTTTGGGAATATCGATGAGCACGGGTCCGGGACGCCCCGTCGTGGCGATGTGATGCGCCTCCCGTGCCACCCGGGGCAAATCGTTCGTCTCGCGCACGAGAAAGTTGTGTTTCACCACCGGCATGGTGATCCCAAAGATATCGGCCTCCTGAAACGCATCCTTGCCCAACATCCAGGTCACCTGCTGCCCGGTCACAATGATCATCGGCACGGAATCCATCTGCGCGGTCATGATACCGGTCAGGGTGTTGCCCGCACCCGGACCCGAGGTCACCAACACCACGGCCGGTTTTCCGGTGGCACGGGCATACCCATCCGCCATGTGGGTTGCCCCCTGCTCGTGACGGGTGAGGACGAATTTGATCTTCGTTTTCACCGTCTCGAGCGCATCGAAGATGGGAAGTGCCGCTCCGCCGGAGTATCCGAAGACATACTCAATCCCAAGGGCGTCGAGAGTCATCACCAATGCCTGTGCTCCGTCGATTTCCTGCTTCTTTTTGGTGGCCATAAGTCGAAAAATGATGTTTTCGAGCCAAACGTGGCACCAATGGCACTGATCGCAAGAGGAAAAATTGAGATTTTTCACCAAACTTTCACTTTTTGCCTCACAAGGTCGACAAAAAATCTCTTCTTTTCGCAAAACAGGACGATTCTCAGCCGGGATCGAATCGCAAAATTCAACAAAACAGCCGTCTCTGATCGCATCCCGGCCCCATGTTTGGCCGAACTGTTTCACGAGTGCCCTCCGGAGCGGACGCGTATTGGTCCCGCTGGAGCACCGCGAGGAGATCGAAGTGGCCCCGGAAAACGGAGGCACGTGTCGCTTCACGAGGCAGGGCGCAGACCAATCCGGCCACCCCCTTGTTGAATCGCCCGGATCGTCTCCCGTCCTCGGCAGGTGCGATACCTGAAGGCCGAAA
>CALDKL010000215.1 GCA_937898895.1 uncultured Verrucomicrobiae bacterium
GACGAGGGCGACCATCAGGCGGCGCACCTGGCGCGGGGTGCGGAACTGGCCGACCTCGCTCTGACCCTTCGTGTAGGAGAGGAGGTGCTCGAAGACGTCGCCCTTGATGTCGGTGCCGAGCTTGGAGAACTGGATGGTGTCGATGATGTCGACGATCTGCTTCAGCACGTGGGGATCGACGATCTGGAGGGTGGCGTCGCGGAAGTACTCGGCGATGCGCGGCTCCTCCTCGACGAGGGAGGCCATGTAGGGGAAGACGTCGTCGCGGACGAAGTTGCGCAGCTTCTCGCCGGACTTGAACTTCCACTCGGACCAGCGGAAGCGCTCGGCGTCGCCGGCGTAGAGGCGCTCGCGCCGCGCCCGGTCGCCGAGGAGGCGGTGCTCCTGCTCGCGCTGGCTTTCCTCCTCGTCGAGCATCTTGAGGAAGATGAGGTAGGAGATCTGCTCGACGTAGGTGATGGGATTCGAGACGCCACCGGACCAGAGGATCTGGGTGATGTTGTCGAGCTTCTGGCGGAGGTCGGGGGACATGGGGGAAGTGGTCAGAGGTCGGTGGCCGGTGGCCGGTGGCGTGGGTGAGCGGGTGCAAACGTGAAATCACAATTTGTGATTTCAAGATCAGGCAGGTCGTTGGATGGGCGGGAAAATGGAATCGTTCAGCTCCTCGATGACGCGCTTGAGGCCGGCTTCGCCGAAGAGCTCGATGCCGACACCGGCGGCGTTGACGATGGAGAGGGGCGGCTGGAAGAGATCGTCGAGGGCGACGGAGCCGCGGGCGAGTCCACGGTTCTTCAGACCGGTGAGGTAGGAGGCCTGGACGGGGGTGAAGTCCTTCGAGACGAGCCAGGCGCGGAAGTTCTCCTCGAGCTGCTCCTCGCGGGTCTTGCTTTTGACGAGACCGAGAGCCTCGCGGATGAAGTCGACGATGGTGCCCTCGTGCTCGTAGGCGAGGCGGAGGTTCTCCTCGTTGAAGTAGTGGGAGGGGCGGTTGAGGTTTTCAACGAGGCGACGTTCCTCGTCCTCGCTCAGACCCTCGCCATTGCGGATCTTTTGGAGGATAACGTCGTCCTCGACCTGGGCGCGGACGATGTCGGTCCACTCGGAGACGTAGTCCCGCTTGTCGAAGCGTTCGCCGTCGGGGCCGACCTCGACGTAGTGGACTGCATGGAGCCAGCGGTCCTCGAGGCCGAGTTCGGCGAGGTCGCGGGGAGGCGGCGAGGATTTCGACTTTCCTCCCCCTCCGCCGTAGACGCCGCCATCGGCGAGGTCGGCATCCTCGTGCAGTTCCTTGTTGCGGAAGAAGTCGTAGATGACGAAGCGCTCCTTCCCGATGCGCGGGGCGGTGCGGGTGCCGCGGCCGCGGATCTGCTCGTAGAGGATGCGGCTGCCGATGCGGCGGCAAAGGACGATGTGCAGCACCTCGGGCGCATCGAAGCCGGTGGTGAGCATGTCGACGCTGACGGCGACCTTCGGGTAGGCCTCTCGCTTGAACTTGCGGATGAGGGCGTCGGCATTGGCCACGTCGGAGGTGATGATTTCGGCGTAGGTGCCCCGAGCCTCGGGATGCAGCTCGTTCAGGTAGCGGGCGAGGCGGGCGGCGTGGCGCTTGGAGATGGCGAAGACGATGGCCTTGCCCGGCATCTCGGCATCGGAGAGGGCGGGCGCGGATTCCCGAGCGTTTCGACGGGCCAGTTCGTCGAACTTGGCCATCATCTTGCGGTTGGTGTCCTCGTTGGTCCAGCGTCGCTCGAATTCGGCGGGATCGAAATAGGTCTCGTCCGCCTCGACGCCCTCGGCAATGAACTCAGTGCAACCTTCTGCGAACTTCCAGCCGCAGAGGAAGCCGTTCGAAATCGCGTCGTCGATGGCGTAGGAGAAATCGGGCTTGCGGTCCTTGCAGTGGTAGAAGCGATAGGTGTTGCGGTCGATGTAGGCGGCCGGGGTGGCAGTGAGGCCGAGGTGGAAGGCGTCGAAGTGCGTCAGGGCGATCTGCCACGATCCGTAGATGGACCGATGCGACTCGTCGACGACGACGGCATCGAAGTAGCCCGAGGTGAAGCCCGCGTACTGGCTGATCATCGTCTGGAGAAGGCAGACGGTGATCTCCATTCCGGGCTGCGGGTTCATCCCGGCCTTGAGCCAGTAGCTGCTCTGGGCGGGAAGCAGGTCCTGGATGGCGTCGAGGGCCTGTTTCGCCAGCTCCTCGCGGTCGACGAGGATGAGGACGCGCTTCCACCGATCAGCCTCGAAGAGCCGCTTGATCTGGAGGCAGGTGAGGTCGGTCTTTCCGGTGCCGGTGGGCAGCTCGAGGAGGAAGCGGCGCTTCCCGATTTCGAGGGCGTGGTCGAGGGCGCGCATCGCGTCCTGCTGGTAGGGGCGGAGCCTTCGCGATTCTCCGTTGCGCAGGTAATGGTCGGGAATAGGGACAGTGGCGAGGGGGCGCTCGTTTTCCCGAATGTTGAGGATGCGGAGGAGATCGTCGCGGGAATAGAAGGAATGGACGATGCGGGCGTCGCCTTTCTTCCAGTCCCAAAAGTAAGTGACCTCACCGTTCGAGAGAAAGATGAACGGAGCGTCGAGGCTCTTGGCGTAGGGCAGGGTCTGCTGCTTGGCCGAATAGGGATCGAGGGCGTCTTTCTTCGCCTCGACCACGGCCAGAGGACGTCCCCGGGCGTCGAGCAGGACGTAGTCACTTCGCTGCCGGGAGGTTCCGGTGACTGTCTCCGGATCGGTTTCCCTGACGACGTCCACCGATTCCTCCAGCAGCACCTGCGATCGGTCGACTGCGTCCCAGCCAGCCTCGGAGAGCATCCGGTCAATCAGGACCCGGGTCCTGGCTTCGTTTTGGTATAGAGGCGGCATGGGGGTGGGCAAACAAAGATTGCCACATTGCTGAATGGTTTGCGAACCGGATCATTGAATGTAATATTACTGAAAAGTTATGTTATTAAGAGTTTTGTCGGAGAGTGGCATCTCATTGGAACGTCTCGTTTCCTTCCAGGAGGTCGCTGATCGGGGGAGCATCTCGGCGGCAGCGGGCGGAAATCCATCCCGCCAGAGTCTCATCAGCCGCCAGATTGGCGAATTGGAGAGTGCTCTCGGGGTATTGCTTTTGCAGCGCGATTCACGCCCGCATCGCCTCACGAAGGAGGGTGAGGATCTTGCTCAGATTTGCCGCGAGTTCTTCACCGGGTTTTCGGAATGCCTCGGCCGGTGGCAGGATCAGGAGCGTGTCGTTTCTCTGGCTTCGGGGGAAAGCCTTCTGCAGTGGATCATCATTCCGCTTGTTCGCACTCGGACGGAATTGAAGAAACTAAAGGTGCGTCTGGCCCTCAAAAATATGCGGACGCAGGACTCGATCCGCGCCCTGATCGACGGAAAGGTCGATCTCGCACTCGTTCGCCAGGACGCGGTTCCCAGCGGCCTGGAACACGATGGCGAATTCGCCTTCGAATACCGCCTGGTCGTTCCGACTAATTTAATGGGCAGTGCCATGTCGAAGCCAGGAATCGCAGTACTGGGCTCACTTCCCCTGGTCATCATGGAAGGAGATGGACAATTGATGAATGCCGTCCGAAGCGCGGCCGAGTCTGCCTCGATCCCCTTGGATATCCGGATGGAATGCAGTTCCTATCCTCAGATCGCAGACACAATCGCTACGATGAATTGGGCCGGCTTCTTGCCTCAGTTCACCCCGTCGATCAAAGGTACGACTCAGATTGCTCTTCCGGAGTTGAAGCACCTCTCACGGGTTCTGACTCTCGCCTGGTCACCTCGCCGAAGGCAAAGACGACCGGAGATTGGAAAAGTCGCCAAAATGCTCATGTGATTATTCACATCAAGGCAAATGATCACTACCCCGCATTTCTCACCCTCTTTCGTCCCGATCCGCAGTGCAGCAAGTCGCAACCGAAGGGGAATCTGAAACACCGGATGCCTTCACCGCATTCCCCCTCCGCAGGGTCGTTGACGAAGCATGCCGTTCGCCTCCTCACCGTCGTCCTGACCGAAGTCCAACCTGCCCGCCTCGACACGTCCGGCGGCACCCTACCCCGAGAGATTCACGCCGGATTGAACGCGCTCTTCTTCTCGATCACGGCATAGGCGTTGTGATTGTGGATCGATTCGAAGTTTTCCGCCTCGACACGATACCAGGCGATGCCTTCCTGAGCATCGGACGCGGCGGCAACGTTGCGGACCAGGTCTTCGACAAAGACGGGATTGTCGTACGCCTGTTCGGTGACGTGCTTTTCGTCAGGACGCTTCAGGACGCTGTACAGTTCGCAACTCGCGCAATGCTCGACGAGGCGGATGAGATCCTCGATCCAGACAGGTTCCTTCGCGAAGCGCACCGCATAGGTGACGATGCCTCGCTGGTTGTGGGCACCGCGTGCACTGATGGCCTTCGAACAGGGACAGAGCGTGGTCACGGGAACCAGCACCGTCACGGTGAAGTCGGTATGGTCGCGGGTGGCGTCGACGTCGAAGATCACCTCGTAGTCGATCAACCCGGAGCGCCGGGTGACCGGGGCGGCTTTTTTCAGGAAGAAGGGAAAGCGGAATTCGACGTGGGCACGACTGGCGTGGAGTCGTTCGAGGAGTTCGGCGGGGATGCCGGAGATGGTATGGATATCGAGCACCGGTCCGTGCGAATTCAGGACCTCGACGAAGCGGCTCATGTGGGTGCCCTTGTATTGCTTCGGCAGGTCGACGGCCAGAGAGACGGTCGCGACGGTGCCCTGCTCGGAATTCGCCTTGTCGCGAATGCGCAGGGGATAGCGCAGATTCTTCACGCCGACCCGATCGATTGCAAGGTTGCGGGAATCGGGCTGGTTCTGGATGTCGGTTAGGTTCTCCATGAAAACAAAACGCCTGCGGAGCCACCTTTCGGCAGCCGATCCCGGGCCGGGCGATGCCGGGTCACCACCCGGTGTGGGACTAAAGCCCGTTACCAGGCCGGGTTCAAGTGCCACTTGGCGGCGAGAGGCTCCAGCTCCGGCCGCATCGGCCAGTGATCGGGCTGGGGCTCGAGGCCCTCGTGGCGGATGCTGGCTCCCTTCAGGTGCATGCAGCCCTCGTTGTCGCCGAGCTCGAATACCTCGCGCACTTCCTCCGGCGTCAGGGTGACATCGGGCAGGGCGGCGAATTCGGAAATCTTTTCTTCCACGGGACGCGCACCCTCCCCGGCCTCCTGGATGAAGGTGGGACCCACTGACTTTACCGGAGCCTGGCTGAGATTCCAGGCACAGGCGAACTGCAGCATGGTGAGCCCGTAGCGCTCGGCAATGGGGCGCATCCTCTCGAGCGTTTCGTTGCCGTGCTCGATCCAACCCGAGGGGCGATAGGTGCGGTGGTCTCCGTCGCGAAAAAAATGACCCGGCTTCACGTCGTCGTGGAAGATCCCTCCGAAATCGACGACACGGGCGAGGATGTCGACACCGAACTCGTTCGCCATCGGCAGGACATACCGTCCCGGCCAGGGCTCCATCGGATTGAGAATGATCATTGCCCAGGAGATGTCCTCGTGGAACGTCTCGAGACAATAGGCCATATCGATGGCGAAGCCATTCGCGGGCCCTGGGGCAATCCCGGTCCTTTCGGTGAGTCCTTTCTCCCGCAATTTCGCCATGGCGGTCCAGACCTCGGGACTGGAATAGCCGATGGAATCGGGATTGTGGAGCATGACGACATCAAAATGGTCGGTGCGGCAACGTTCGGCGCACTTCCTCGTGGCCCGTTCGAGATATTCGGCGTAGCCCTCGGGGCCGCGGATGCCGGGATCGGTGAAGCGGGCGTAACCACGCGAGCCATCCCGGAGACCTTCATAAATATCGTGTCCGATCATGGCAACGAGACAATAGCTGTCGCGATCAATCCCCGCGAGCGCTTCACCGAGGAGTTCATCGCCTTTGCCGATCCCGTAGACATCCGAGGTGAGAAAGGTGCGCACGCCCTCGTCATAGGCCTGACGCGCGAGGTTCTTCCAACGCTCCTCGTCGAGACGCTGGCCGAAGTGCATGAAGCGGCCTCCGCTCCAGGAACCAAAGGCAGTTTTGGTCAGATTCATGAGCACCTGTCGCCAACGATTGGCCTCAGGTCAAGCCACACAAGTCTGCGGGAAAGTGCGCTCAGGGAGGGAACAAACTCCGCGACCGCTCGCTCCTCTGAAACCGCGATTTCGGCGGCTTTCGGGTGGACCGTTCCCGCCTGTTCGGCTCAATCGCGCCCCCGTTTGCCGCGGTCGTAGCGGTCGCGGTTGGTGGGCCGATTTCCAAAGCCCCCGCCACGGGGTCGATCATCGTAGCGATCCTCTCGGCGGCGCTCACCTCGATATCCGCCACCGTGATCGTCTCGGCCCCCCTGTGGCGGCCCGTAACCTCCCGGTTTCCGGAATCCTCCCTCGCGACCCGGATCACGGCGGAATCCTCCGTCCCGGGGACCTCCGTCCCGGGGACCCCGGTCGTAGTCAATCTTGAAGGTCAATCCGCGAAGAGTCGCACCGGCGGCGTGTTGGATCGCGCGGGAAGCCTCTTCCTGGGCCACTTCGACGAGACTGAAATTCGGGAACAACTGGATGCGGCCCACCG
>CALDKL010000216.1 GCA_937898895.1 uncultured Verrucomicrobiae bacterium
GAGGGGCTCGCGGTCACCTGCGACGATCCCGCGCTTGGCCTGACCTGGCGCGCCTACACGGAAGGACGCCTCTTCGCCCTCTTTTTCCCCATTTCCTTCCTCGGCTTGATGGAGATCCTCCGCATTCCCTACTGGTTTGCCCTGAATCGAGTCCTGCCCACCACTCTCGTCATCCTCCTGCTTCTGCTCTGGGCGAGAACCCTGCGACGCCGGGTCCGCGTGCTGCCAATGGCGCGAGATCCCTGGCCTACTTCCGAGACCATTCCCGGCCTTCCTTTCCAGCGATGATCCCGGTTCGCGTCAACGCACGCTTCCGCTTGCGCCCGATCACGGGAGTGGAGCGTTTTGCCGGGGAAGTCGTTGCCCGCCTCGCCGCACGCGAAGATCTCCGTCTTTCCGAATCGCATCCTGACAAACCCCTCTCGGGTCTGAAGGGGCACGTATGGGAACAGGTCGCGCTACCGCGCCGCCTCGTTTCCGGCGAAGTGCTCTTTTCCCCGTGCAATACCGGTCCCATCGCAACGCGGCAGCAGCTCGTCGTCATCCATGATGCCGCCGTGTGGGACCATCCCGAGGGATTCAGCCGCTCCTTTCGCACGGTCTACCAGCAACTCCTCCCCCGGCTTGCAAAACGGGCCGCTGCGGTTGCGACCGTTTCCGAATTTTCCCGCAGCCGTCTCGCCCGTCCCCTCGGAATCCCCGCCGAATCCATTCTTGTCCTCGGCAATGCGGTGGGATCTTCCTTCACCCCGGGCGATCCGAATTCCGTCTCCCGTGACCCTGTCGAGTCGGGCAAGGAAGAGGGTCCGGTGCTGCTCTGTGTGGGGTCGATGGATCCGCGAAAGAACCTCGGTCGCCTCCTCCGCGCGTGGCTCGCCCTGCAATCCTCCGGTCGCCTGCCCGAGGGAGCCCGGCTCCAGATCGCCGGAGGAGCCAATCCGCAAAACTTTGCTGCGGTCGACCGTCTCGAGGGGAAAGGCATCGAATGGCTCGGCCGCATCGACGACGCGGAGCTGATCCGCCGCTATCGTTCCGCTGACGGCTTTGTCTTTCCCAGCCTCTACGAGGGGTTCGGCCTGCCTCCGCTTGAGGCTATGGCCTGCGGCTGCCCCGTGCTTCTCTCCCACGCCGCCAGCCTCCCCGAAGTCGGTGGCTCCGCCGAGGAGGGCGCAGTGCGCTACTTCGATCCGGAGAGCGAGGCGGAGATCGCCTCTGCCATCGAAGGATTTCTCCGACTCCCGCCCGCCTTTCGCGACGGCATGCGCCGTCGCTCCATCGCCCGCGCCGCCTGCTTTTCCTGGTCCGGCATCGCCGCCCGAGTCGCAGACGCCCTCTCCGGAATCGCCTGAACGGGATTCCTGCCCCCCTTTTATTTCGGAGGCCCTTTTGCCGCGACGACGGCAAGGGCCTCGATCTTCTTCTGATCTGCCGCCACCAACTGCGCAAGCGGATAATCGATCGGACCCTTTCGCCCTTTGACAAGAAATCGCACTTTGTCCCCTCGGATGATTTCAACGGGGCCGACTTCACCCGCCACCGGGGCAGAAAACGCCAGAAGACGCGCCTCCATCGTTTGTCCCGACGTGTTTGTCCATGTCTCGATCGGAGTGACCGCCACGGTTTGCACGACTTCCACACGAGCCGCCGGTGTCACCACTGATGCACCGGACGACACCGTCGAGCCTCCGTTCTCACCCAGGTTCCGCTTCGTAAATCGGTTCGGATGCGAAGGAACCACGACCTGAGCATCGGCCGACCCGACGCCAAATCCACCGGTCATCGCCAGAAACAAACAGACCCGGACCCGCGCTTTCATCGGATCCGAGCCTGTCAGATTTCCTCAATGTGGGCAAGCCCAAACCGCACGGCCCTCAGAGCACTTCGGGCACGACGAAGGGGGCGCGATACTCTCGAGTGGCCAGCTTGTTCGCGGGGCCATCGAGTTCACCGTTGCCCTCCGCCCACTCCGTCTGTGGATTGAACTTGAGCATAGGTCCGAGCACGATGCCCTCCTTCGCGAGATCGACCCCGTTTTTGGCAAGGTGATCGGCCATCGAACCAAATCGTTCCGTGAGGAGGGCATCATCCTTGATCTTCTCGAGCACCTCGTCCTTCTTCAGAGTGCTGCCGAGGCGGTGGGAAATCAGACCGGTGTGGCAGAGGGCACTGGAAAGGTGCGTTTCCTCACAGTCGGCATACTGTCCTTCCACCTTGCGGCTCCGCACCGCGCTGATGAAGTTCGCAAAAATGTCCTCGGTGTCGAAAGCCTTGGGTGCCTCCATGTCTTTCCCATCGAGGTCCTTCACCTTCACTTTGCCACCGGCATCCGTGAAGACATAACCGCCCTCGCAGGCAACGACGACCGAGATACCGCTCAACCCTTCGAATTCGTCGGGAGAGTTCATGCTCTTTGCCCAGTCCTTCTGTGCCTCCTTGCTTTTCGGCAGGCCGCGGGTTTCAAAAATGAGCGGCGCGGCATCGTAGTCATGGTATACGATCTGGGTGTTCGGAGTCTCTCCGTCGTCATCGTAGCCCAGACGACCACCGATGCTCAGGGTGCGCGGCGCGATGGCGTTCTCCCCGAGGTACCAGCGGGCCACATCCATCTGGTGGATACCCTGGTTGCCCATGTCGCCGTTGCCATACGCGTAAAACCAATGCCAGTCGTAGTGAAACTTCATGCGGCGCAGAGGCGTCTCCATCTCTGCGGGGCCGCTCCACAGGTCGTAGTTGACCCCTTCGGGGATTTCCCCATTTCCACCCTTTCCGATTGACTGGCGAGGTTTGTAGCACATGCCCTTCACGTATTTGATTTTCCCGAGCTTGCCGTCGCGGACGAATTTCACCCCTGCCTGGATCGAGCCCATCGAGCGACTCTGCGTGCCGCCCTGACAGATCTTCCCTTCCTTGCGGGCGAGTTTTACGAGCTGCCTGCCCTCCCACACATTGTGCGAAATCGGCTTCTCGATGTAGGCATCCTTTCCTGCCTGGATCGCCCAGATCCCGGCGAGGGTGTGCCAGTGGTTCGGCGTGGCCGTGGACATGACGTCGATGTCGCCCTTCTCGAACATCTCCCGCATGCCCATGTAGCCCTTCACCGCAATCTTCTGCTTGTCGGAGACCTGGTTGACCTTTGCATCGAGCACCTTCGGATCGGCGTCACAGATTGCGGTGGTGCGGACCCCCTTCATGCCCGTGAAGGCACTGATGTGGGCTCCGCCACGCCCGTTCACTCCGATGATGCCGACACGAATGTCGTCATTCGCGCCAATGACGCGGGAGTTGGGCCAGGCAAGGGCAAGGCCGAAACCGGTTCCGTATTTGAGGACTTTGCGGCGGTCGATCGTGGTGGTTTGGGGCGGAGTATTCATGGTGATTCCCCGGAAGGTATAAAAAAATTGCCATGAGGGCAATCCCGAAGAAATCCCGCAGTCGCGGCGGCGGGCGGACTCGTTCGGATCGGGCCCAAGGGGTCGATTCCCCACTTCTCCGCCGCCCGGGAGCCAGGGATCGCCTTCAGCCGGACCCTCAGAGCAGAATGTCGTAGGGACGCTCTCCGGTCTTGTCATGGAAACCAACGAAGGCCTGGTTCACCACTTTGTAGCCGCCCGGCGTCGGATACTCACCAGTGAAATACCAGGCCCCGTTGTTCACGGGAATGGCGTCTTTCAAGCCGGCGACAGTCTGGAAAACGACCTCGACCCTGCCCTTCCAGGGAATGTCCTCGGGCGTGACGAGACGACTCACCTCGGCGGATAGCTCCTCCTCGGAAAAGGGTTCGTAGATCGCCTTGA
>CALDKL010000217.1 GCA_937898895.1 uncultured Verrucomicrobiae bacterium
AGAGGCGTCTCGCTTCAGCAAAAAGTTTCGCGACCGCAGTGCCTTTTCGTAAGCCCGTAGCGCCTCGCGATAGCCGGGGTAGAGCTGCGATGCCATGAAGTCCAGAAAGCGTCGCCGTCCGTCACCGCCACCGCGGACGAGGGCGAGGTCGTCATTGGCCATCCACACGACGAGGGCGCTGTGGCGCAGGTAGTCTGCGGCGCTCTTCTGCATCTCGCCGTCGACGAGGAGCTTGCGCCCCGTCTCGCGGTATTGAAGGCGCAGATCGGATGGCACCGTGCCAGCCAGCAATCCCCCGATGGCGAAGGTCTTTTCCGAAAACCGGATACAGTCTCCGAGCGTCGCCGTGCGAGGGCTCTGCAGGCGCAGGAGCACACACATGGCCTCGAGGATCGAGGTTTTCCCCTGGGCGTTGTTGCCGTGAAACAGGGTCACTCCGGCTGCCAGATCGAGCCGCAGGGAGGTGAAGCAGCGGAATTGATTCAGGTTGAGCGAGCGGAGCACCATTGCGGCGGCAATCAACAGGGTCCGGTCCACGAATCAACCGGGTTCCGTCAAAAATGCGGGACTGCCACTTGGCTCATTCTGGCTGAATCCGGGCTGAATCCGGGCTGAATCCGGAGATGGGGGCTCCAGGGAACACCGCGAATACAGGGATTCGATGGGGATCGCTGCTGAGAAGAAGGCGATTTACGGGACGAGAGATTCCGCTGCCGACCTTTCCTCTGATTTCGGGCATTCGGTCGTTGGTCGGTCCCGCATTTTCAGTTCCGCTATCCAACCGCTTCCAGGGCCTCGGTCTGAAGGGGTTGCTCGAGTGAGGTCCTTCAGGATCTCGGGCGGGCAGGCTGTATGCTCCTCACTCATTGGCTCAAGATCCTGGATTCACCAATCACCGAAACAAGGGTTCCCTCATCTCCGCATTTGTCGTTTCCCAATCCCGGATCAACTCATTGACGATGGCGGGATTCTCCTCGGCGAGATTGTGCTTTTCACTGGGATCATTGCGCAGATTGTAGAGATGCCAGGGGCCGACTTGTCCTCTCTGAGAGTCCCGTACCAACTTCCAGTCGCCCTTGCGAAGGGCTGCCTGTGGTCCAACCCGCCAGAAGAGGTGATCGTGAGGGCTCCCCGCACTTTTCCCGGTTAGGAAGGGGGTCAGGTCGACGCCGTCGGTCGTTCCGGGTTCCGCGATTCCGGCGAGGGCCAAAGCGGTGGGAAACCAATCAAGCGAACTCACTGGATACTCATAAATCCGGCCCGAGGGAATGGTCCCGGGAAGGCTCGCGAAACAGGGCACGCGAATGCCCCCTTCGAGGAGTGAACCCTTCTCTCCGCGAAGCAATCCGTTGCGGCCCGTCAGTTCGCGCACAGGACTTCCGTTGTCGCTCAGGAACACGACGAGGGTGTGCTCGCGGACGCCCGCCTTCTCAATCGCCGCGAGGACGGTGCCGACGCCTTCGTCGAGCTGCGCCAGCATCGCCGCGAAGATGCGGCGCTGAACATCCTCAATGTGTGTGAAACGTGCGAGGTGGGCGTCGTCGGCCTGCATCGGGCTATGCACCGCGTTGTATGCGAGGTGGAGGAAGAAGGGGCGCTCCGATCCGCAGCGAGTGATGAAAGCCGCCGCCTCGCGCGAAAAGGCGTCGGTGAGGTTCGAGGTTTCATCAATTGGTTGGCCGTTGCGGAAAATGGGATTGTCGGCGTCATAATCGGGTTCGTTCCGTCCGAGATGATCGGAGCAAACGAGTCTGCCGTCGGCCGAGATCCAGCGTCCCGAGGAATGGTTTGGCAGGGTCCGTCGGCGCAGCCAGGTTGTCATGGCCTCGTAGGGCGCGGGTCGATAGTAGTGACCTTCGTGGAGAAATCCGAAGAACTCATCGTATCCTCGACGCAGAGGATGGAAGGGAGCGGTGCCGCCGAGGTGCCATTTGCCAATGAGGGCGGTGGAGTAGCCAGCTTCGTCGCGGAGCCGGTCGGCGAGAGTCTTCTCGGAGACGGGCAGCCCGACACCGGGCTCTTCGTTGCGCGGTCCGATGGGATTGAACTCGAATCCGAAGCGCGTCTGGTAGCGGCCCGTGATCATTCCAGCCCGCGAAGCCGCGCAATAGGGGGCAGTGACGTAGGCATTCGTGAATCGGACCCCGTGCTCCGCGATCGAATCAAGGTGTGGCGTCGGCACGTCGCTGGCG
>CALDKL010000218.1 GCA_937898895.1 uncultured Verrucomicrobiae bacterium
GAGAGCCTTCGCCATGGTGTGGTAGTAGTAGAAAAGACCCTGGGCCTGCATCCCGGGGTTTTCCTCGAGCGTGTAGTTTTTTTGCAGCCAGTTCATCACGGCCCCGATTCGGGGATCCTCCCGGTCCAGGTCGGCATAAATGAAAGAAAGCAGCCCCGCATAGCTCATGCTGCCATAGCTGCGAAGAGCGGTCCTGGTGCCCGCGTCGGTCTTCACCTCGATCTCCTCGGATTTGGTATCTCCGGGGTAATAGATGAATCCGCCGCGATCTTCTTCGCGCACGGTGTATCCGTCGCCCAGCCGCTTCATGGACGCATCCGTAATCTGGGTCGCGCTGATGAACTCGATCGCCGCATCCCAATCGAGATCGAATTCTTTGCTCTCATCGAAACCGGTGTCGGCGAGAGCCTTCTTCGAGTAGTAGATCGCCTCGAGCGCAAGGGTCGTGTTCGAAAGGTCGGAATGCGTCGACGAACCGCCGTATCCGACGCCGCCGTCGTAGAGATTGTCGACCACGCCCTTCTTGTCATAATCCTGTTGCTGATTGATCAGGAGGCGACGTGCCTTTGCGATCACGGGGAGGTGTTCCTTCTTCCCTGACTGCGCCAGGGCCATGACTGACAGAGCGGTATTGTAAGTGGCGAGTCCCTTGCTGTAGATTCCGCCGTCGTCCTTCACGTTGGAAAGAAGGAAGGCATACCCTTTTTCCACCTCTGCCGGGAGGCCCGCTGCCGAATCGAGATTCGGATCACCGAGGATCGACGAAATGGCCAGTGCCGTGAAGGCCGGATTGACCGGATCGCTCCACGCCCCCGACTCCTGGTTTTGCTGGGCCTTGAGGAAACCCACGCCCTTGGCGATGGCTCGCTCGATCTCCAGTTTCAGGGATACATTGGCTCCGTCCCGTCCTGGGGCGAGCCGATCCTGGGCGGAGAGTGAAACAACGAAGGAGAGTGCGGCGATCGCTGCCAGAGTCGATTTCATAAGAGGGTTGCAGGAAGGGATTGTATTGGGCAATCAGAGGGAGAGGGATACAGAGATGATCGGCATCTCGAGAGCATTGCAGGATCATTCCGCTTTTGTGACGGGCTTTTCCCCGGCCCGGATTGTGAGGAAGCCTTTCGTTCCGATCTCGGGGATCACGCTGTGCCGGGCTCCCCAGCGGTCGTCGAGGTCGGCCCCTTCGCGCGTCATGTTGAACATGGCGAGGTGATCCAGGTAAATCGCGATGATGGAGCCCTCCGCCTCGGCCATGTAGGAGCCCTCCTGCACGGCTGAGCCTGTATAGACCCAGTCGCCCGCCGTCATCGGTGCGGCGCTTTCCCCGTCGATGACCATTTCGCAGACGGGCATGTCCTTTCCGCCCTCCGGCGCAAAGGTGAAGGAGACTGCTTCGCCGCCATCGGCTTTCTTTCCGCCCTCTTTTGCGAGCGCTTCGGGGGGGAGGAGGCGGTTGAACACATCTCCGTTGCCCCCCTTGTAGCGCAGCAGTTTCATCACGACCTGGAGATGCAGCGGCGACACCGTCGTCGTCAGAATGGATTCGTGGACCTTTCCCGATTCCCGCACGAGCAGATACTCGATCGGGCCGCCTTCGCGCTGGTTCACTGTCACGGGCAGGCGGATCTCGCGGGTTTTTGCGTCGAATTCGATTTGCCCGAGACGGTAGCGGTTTTCACCCACCTTCTTCACGGACACTTCGGGAGCCTTCACTTCGGCGGAGTTCTCGGAGGCCTTTGGCGCCGAGCGAGGGGGCTCCTCTTGCGCAATGGCGGTGAGCGGAAAGAGGAAGCAGGAGGCGAGAAAGCACGTCCGGAGTATCATGACCGCAGCATACGCGAAGTTTTCCCCACTGAAAAGACCGAGTCGAGCGAGGCGTCGCTGCCCTTCGGCATTTTTGGATTGAACCCGGTCTGGTCGGCCACCTGACCCTCTCTGCCGTCCCCAAGGAGGTTTCGGTATTTTTTGATGGGTCGACAGGCGAGTCATCACGGAAGGGGAATTGGGGAAAACCTGTTCTTGCAGCCATTGCCCGATCCGAGTATGATGGCCATTCCGTCGGTTCCCGGTCCCTATGGGCCAACTTAGCTCAGTTGGTAGAGCAGCTGATTTGTAATCAGCCGGTCGTCGGTTCGAGTCCGACAGTTGGCTTTCCCACTTTCAACGAGTTACAGAGAAAAACCGACCGACCCTCGCGATCGCTGCAACACCTGTGTAACGAATTCCGCATGAGTCCTGCGGATTCCGTGTCTTTTGTAAAGCCATGGACACGGACGAAATTCCTCAGTCTGCAGAACGGGTCGGTGTGCGGCTGGGTCATCGGGTCTCGATCAAAGTGCTCGAGAAGATCGGTCCCGGCGGTCGCAAGATCCGCACCCATCCGCGATCCTCCTGGCGCTGTTGCTATGTGGAAAACGGGAACCGCGCCACGAAGTATTTCAAGACCAAGGCAGAGGCGGAAGAGTGGGCCAAGACGCGGGAAGTCGAAGCCCTCACCCACGGGACGAACTCGTCACTAACCCGGATTTCTCACACCCCTTCATCGCGAGACGCCGAGAGGAGCCGTTCCCGCAAGGCGCGGTCTGGATTTCCCGCCGGGCTGTATGAGAACATACCGTCCAAGGGAAATCCGGACCGGAACGAAGCGGGGGCGGGCCGCA
>CALDKL010000219.1 GCA_937898895.1 uncultured Verrucomicrobiae bacterium
TCAGCGACGGGGCGGTGCTGGGCAGCGCGGCCTTCGTCGAAGGGGTCTTTGAGCGGTATCGGGAGCGCTTCGGTGTGAAGCGCCGGTCCGGAGCGAGGCGGATGCGGGAGGCAGACTGGGAGGGGCTCTGCGTGTTGCGTGATTTGAAGCGGGATCGGATCGGGTAGCCGAGAGGATTCAGGCGAGGGCGGCACGGAGCGATCTTCGGCCCCGGAGGAGCCGGACCTGAGACGCTGCCGCGACCGGGGACGAGCTCGGAAAGGCACGAGCATGGCCCTATGAATGTCGTGACAGATCTCCTGCGGCAACGGAAACTCGTGGACGGAGGGGCGAAATCGAGAAACGAAAGGGATTGAATCGAAGATGCGGGATGATTAGCCTGTCCCTGTGAATTTGGATGATTAGCCTGTCCCTGTGAATTTTGTCCCTGTGAATTTGTGAATTGTGAATTTTTGGTCGAGCGTTCCGTCCACACGTCAAGAATCGTTCGAGCCCGCGCATGCCGCCGAAGGCAGTCCTCCCAGCAACCCAGCCAAATGCGTTGAGACCCTCCACCAGGAAAGTCCACTTTCCTATCCGCTCGACCGGTGAAGCGGGGCGTGCCGGTGCACCGCCCCTCAGGAAATTCGATTGAGAAAGCCTCCGCTGCGAGGAAACTAGGAGAATGTCCGCAGAAAGCGATTCCACCCATACGCCGGACCGATCCCACTGGCGCGTCCTTCGATGCGAGGATCTACCGTCCATGAGCCGCCAGCACACTGTCGACTGGCAGGCTCTTCCCCCATCCGCGCGGAGCCGGGCGGCTTGGGACCTGGTCGTGGAAGCCTGGAAAGCCAAAGGCCGCGATCCCGATGAACTCCGACTTCAGAGATCTCTTGCAGTGTTTCGCCGAGGCTGATGTCCGGTATCTCGTCGTGGGTGGCTACGCCGTCATCTTCCACGCGGAACCCCGCTTCACCGCCGATCTCGATTTGTGGGTCGAACCGACTGAGGAGAACGCCGGTGCCGTGATGCGATCTTTCCGGCGATTCGGGTTGCCATTGATGGGCGGCATCGAGCCCGGCGATTTTGCCAAGCCGGGGACCCAGTACATGATTGGTGCCGCACCGTGTGCCATCGACTTCCTCACCACTGTTCCCGGGCTTGAGTTTGGTCCGTGCTGGTCCCGCCGCATCGTCGTCGAAGACGACGGCCTTTCCGTGAACTACCTTGCCAAGAGCGACTTGATCCTGGCGAAGCGCACCGCCGCAAGACAACGCGACCTCATGGACCTCGAGCTTCTGGGTGAGGAGGATTGAAGCGCGAGACTCCCCATCTTCCACTCGTCCTTCGAACCGCCACCGACCCCGGGCCTTCGGCGGGAAGGGAGCGGAAGGGTTGAAAAAGCAAATCCTTAGCAGTCAGTCAGTCATTTCGTTTTGAGATCCCCAGGCATCGGAGGTGGATTCGCCCTTGAAACACGCCCGTTCCGGATCATCATCGAGAGCGTTGTCATGGCCTCCTCGTCTTCCTTTGAGAAATCGCTTCAGGAAATCCGCACGCTCATCGCCGCAGCTGGCGGCAAGCGCGGGAACGACCTGGGTGCCTATCGTGCGATCATCTCTCTGTTTCGGGATCCGGACCGGATTCTAAAGGACGCGGACCGGCTGGAGGCTCTGCTCGCCCTGGCTCCCGAGATCGAGGCCTACCGCGGCAAGGGCTCGCAAATTCTCCAGAGGGAGTTCTCCCGCGCGCTCGGCGCACTCCTGTTCTACGGAGAGGGGGCGACGGGGACTTCGTCCGGGTGGGCGGAAAAGCTCTCGGACCATTTTTTCGCCCGTGTCCAGGGGCCGCCGGGTCGCTCCCGGCATGGGGGCGGCATCCGGGCGGAGGCTTGGTCCGCCCTCGGAGAACTCGACTTTTACCACCGTCGCCCGGAACTCCTTTCCCTGGCCCTCGAAACGGCCGCTGACAAACGAAGACCCGACGCGGAACGACTGGGAGCGGTCGAGTTTTTGACGGTCCATTGGGCGGAAGAAGACCCTGACAAAGCCACTGTCGATCTTCTCGACACGCTGGTGGAGAACCCGCCCAACCGCTCCTTTCTGGTCACGGTGCTCCAGGCCCGGATCGATCTCGGCTTGAGTGACGAAATGGAAGCTCTCTTCGAGGTGGAAGACTGGGACGACGAAGAGGACGAAGGCGAGGAAGAGTGAATCGACAACCGGGAACCGGTCGAGAGCCTGTCCTGACGCAATCGTAAAATGCTTCACCCCTGGGTCATCCTCCGGCTCCTGCGATCCGTCGCCGACAGGAGGTGAGCGACGCTCGGAGCCGGAGCAGATTCATGGGCCGACCGGAGGTTTCGTGCAAGCGCAGGAAGTTCCACAAGATGAGGATTGCCTGGCGACGGACGCAAGAGCGAGGTCACCGCTCGGCGGATTCTTCGGCGGCACGGGGTCATAGCCGTGGGTTCCCCACAGATGGCAGCGGAGCAGTCGCCAGGCGGCGAGGGTGCCCCCTTTGAGGGCACCATGCACGCGCAGGGCATCAATGGCGTAATTGGAGCAAGTGGGATCGTGTCGGCAATGGCCGTGACCGCCATTCATCAGGGGTATCGGGGTCAGAACGAATACCGAATTTAAACGCCTTCATTGGAACTTCCTCATCCACGCCCGGAT